>DASWUW010000491.1:0-5525 GCA_036406335.1 Trebonia sp. | reverse complement strand
CAGGCCGGGATGCGAGCATGGGCCAAACCCCGTCTGCGGCCGGGGCGGCTTCCACGCCCCGTCCAGCCGACAGGGAAAACGGTGACCGGGGTAATCCCGCACGCCGCACCCAGCCCGCCGCGCCGCCGTTCCGACGCGGGGCGCGTCCGCCTCCAGCAGCGCGACCTAGACGGCCTGCTGCTCATCGCCGACCACTACGCCGCCCGGCTCTGGCTGCAGGACCGCCCCGACACCCGCACCAGCCACGACACCGCCGACCCAGCACGCGGAAACCCGGCAATTGCTGCTCCCCTGCAGGCCAGCAATACTGGTCCGGCCGGGCCGCAAGCGGTCCCGCTGCGCGGGCCGGGGGGCTGCCGGAGAGCCGGCCTCGCCGTCTAACCTGGGAAGAAGCCGAGACGACGACGGAAGAGGATGCTGCGATGGACGGAACGCTCGCGGGCGCTGACCTAGAACAACTGCGCAAGGACTTCTCGGCCAACCCGGGCTACCGGCTGGCCCAGAACGCCGTGACCCGGGTAACGGTTGACGACATCGCCATCAACCGGGAGATCGTCAGCAGCATCGACCACTCGCTGTCGACCACCCTGGATGACTGGAAGGTCACCAACCAGGAGCGGAGCGGGCGCTGCTGGCTGTTCGCCGGGCTGAACCTGCTGCGGGCCGGCGTCATGCGCAAGACCGGGATCAAGGACTTCGAGTTCTCGCAGAACTACGCGATGTTCTGGGACAAGCTCGAGCGGGCCAACTACTTCCTCGAGGCCGTTATCGAGACCGCGGGCCGCGACGTGGACGACCGCACCGTCGCGTTCCTGCTGGAGACGGTAGCTGGCGACGGCGGCCAGTGGAACATGTTCGCCGCCCTGGTGGAAAAGCACGGCCTGGTCCCCAAGGGCTACATGCCGGAGACGCAGAGCTCGTCCAACACCGCCCGGATGAACTCGATCCTCCGCTACCAGCTGCGCCAGGGGGCGCGGACGGTCCGCGCGGCCGCCGCCGACGGCCTCGAGGCCGCCCGCGCCGCCAAGGCCGAGATCATGCCCGTCATCTACCGGATCCTGTGCATCCACCTGGGAACGCCGCCGGAGCGCTTCGACTGGCAGTGGACGGACAAGGACAAGCAGTTCCACCGGGACGGCGTCCTCACCCCGCAGGAATTCGCGGCTCAGTACGTGGACCTGCCCGTCGGTGAGTACGTCTGCCTGGTCAACGACCCCCGGCCGACCAGCCCGCTCGGCCGCACCTTCACCGTCGAGTACCTCGGCAACGTCATCGGCGGCCCGCCGGTCACCTACCTCAACGTCGGCGTCCAGGCCATCAAGGACGTCGCCGCGGCCGCCATCCAGGGCGGCGAGCCGGTCTGGTTCGGCTGCGACGTCGGCAAGATGATGAGCAACGACTACGCGTTCTGGGACGCTGACCTCTACGACCTGCCGTCGGTCTACGACACCGCGTTCGGCCTGGACAAGGCGGCCCGTCTCGCCTACCACGAGACCGCGATGACCCACGCGATGCTGTTCACCGGGGTGGACGTGCTCGACGGGGTGACCCGGCGCTGGCGGGTGGAGAACAGCTGGGGCTCCGACCGCGGCAGGGACGGCTTCTTCACCATGAACGACTCCTGGTTCGGCCAGTACGTCTTCGAGATCGCCGCCCGCAAGAGCGCGCTCCCCGCTGACCTGCAGGCCGCGCTGGACACCGAGCCGATCGTGCTGCCCGCCTGGGACCCGATGGGCGCGCTGGCCCGGTAGCCGGGTACTAAGGTCGGTCCGTGCCGAACCGCGAGCTGGTTGTCCTCGGGACCGCGAGCCAGGCCCCCACCCGGACCCGCAACCACAACGGGTACTTCCTGCGCTGGGACGACGAGGGCCTGCTGTTCGACCCGGGCGAGGGGACCCAGCGGCAGATGCTGCTCGCCGGCGTCACCGCGCACCAGGTCACCCGGATCTGCGTCACCCACTTCCACGGCGACCACTGCCTGGGCCTGCCCGGCGTCCTCCAGCGGATGGCCCTGGACCAGGTCACGAGTACGGTGGAGGTCGCCTACCCGGCGTCCGGGGCGGAGATCTTCGAACGCATCCGCGGTCTGTCGCTGTTCCACGACACGCTCAGCCTGCGCGAGCGCCCGGTCCCGGACACCCCGGCCGTGCTCGCCGACGGCCCGGGCTTCCGGCTGGAGACCCGCCCGCTGGCGCACCGCGTCCCCGCCGTGGGCTACCGGCTCACCGAGCCCGACGGCCGCCGCCTGCTGCCCGCCGAACTGCGGGCCCGCGGCATCTCGGGCCCGGACGTGGGGCGCCTGCAGCGCGAAGGGAGGCTGGAACGTGACGGCGCCCGGGTGGACCTCGCCGACGTCAGCGTGCCCCGGCGCGGCCAGAAGTTCGCCTTCATCATGGACACCCGGCTCTGCGACGCCGCCTTCGAGCTGGCCGACGACACCGACCTGCTGGTCTGCGAGTCCACTTTCGCGGACGCCGACGCCGCCCTGGCCGATGCCTACGGTCACCTCACCGCCGGCCAGGCCGGGCAGATCGCCGCCGCCGCGGGCGCCCGCCGCCTGGTCCTCACCCACTTCTCCCAGCGCTACGCCGACGACGCGGCCGGGCTGCGGCGCGACGCGGCCGCCGCCTACGACGGCGACATCATCCTCGCCGCCGACCTGGACCGGGTGCCGGTCCCGCCCCGCTAGGCCCCCGGCACCGGGTTGCCCGCAGCGGCCGATCAGCTGACCGCACCCGGGTTGGAGTCGGTGGCCCGGGGTACTGATACGCACACCGACGGTTGCGGCACCAGTCTCCGGGAGGGCCGGATGCGTATCAGCGATGTACTCCGCGTCAAGGGCACGCAGGTGGTCACGGTCACCCCGGACACGACTGTCCGGCGGCTGCTCGCGGTCCTGGCCGAGCACCAGGTCGGCGCGGTCGTGGTCTCCCGCGACGGCACCTCGGTCGGCGGGATCGTCAGCGAGCGGGACATCGTCCGGGCCCTGGCCCAGCGCGGCGCCGCCGTGCTGGCCGAGCCGGTCACCGCGATCTACACCGCCGACGTGCACACGGTCAGCCCGGAGACCGCGCTCGAGGAGGTCGCGCGCATGATGACCGAGCGCCGGATCCGGCACGCGCCGGTCACGGCGGACGGCACCCTGCGCGGCATCGTCAGTATCGGCGACGTGGTGAAGAGCCGCATCGGCGAGCTGGAAACCGAGCACGCCGCGCTGACCGACTACATCTCGGGTACCCGCTAGACGGCCGGCGGGACCGTTCAGCCCGGATTCTGAACTCGCCCGCCGGAGTTATCCTGGCCGGCCGTGAGCTGCTGCCCGTTCTGGGCGCGCTCCGCCCGTGGGGGGAGCGGCACGTCGCGCCGGCCTTAGCGCAGCGGGGAAGGCAGGTAGCGGGCGCCCGGGCCGTCGCCGCGGGCGATATCCGACGGGTTGGACATCGCGCAGCGCCGCAGCGACAGGCAGCCGCAGCCGATGCAGGAGTCGAGGCCGTCGCGCAGCTTCTCCAGCGCGGCGATCTGCGCGTCCAGGCGGGTGCGCCAGGCGCGCGACAGGCGGGTCCAGTCGGCCCGGGTCGGGGTGCGCGAGTCGGGGAGCGCGGCGAGCGCGGCCGCGACCTCCTCCAGGGACAGGCCGACGTTGCGGGCGGCCCGGATGAACGCCAGGCGCCGCAGCACGCCGCGCTCGTAGCGGCGCTGGTTGCCGGTCGTCCGGGTCGCCTGGATGAGCCCCCCGCGCTCGTAGAAACGCAGCGCGGACGGGGTGAAGCCGCTGCGGCTGATCGCGGTGCGGCCGCCGGGCGGCCGGGTCCGCGCGGCCGACTTCGCGGAGGCGCCGGCATGACGGCCCTCGATTTCGTACTGCCCGCGGAACGGGAAGCGGCCGAGCCCCCGCCGGCCCGGGACGGCGTCCGCCTGCTGGCCGCCAGCCCGGGGGGCATGACCCACGCCCGGTTCGGTCAGCTGGGGGAGTTTCTCGCCCCCGGAGACCTGGTGGTGGTCAACACCTCGGCCACCCTCGCCGCGGCGGTGGACGGGAACCGGGCCGGCGAAGGCGTGCAGGTGCACTTCTCCGCGGAGCTCGACGACGGCGCCTGGGTGGTCGAGGTGCGGCCCGCCGGAGCGGCCGGAGGACCTCACCCCGGCCTGCGCCCGGGCGAAGTGATCACCCTGGACGGCGGCGCCGCCCTGGTCCTGGGCCGGCCGCGGCCCGCCGGGCAGATCCGGCTGTGGGAGGCGCGGCCGCGGATCGACGGCGGTGTCGTACCGTTCCTCGCGCGCCACGGGCGGCCGATCCGCTACGCCTACGTGCCGCGCCAGTGGCCGCTGGCGGAGTACCAGACCGTCTTCGCCCGCCAGCCCGGCAGCGCGGAGATGCCCAGCGCCGGCCGCCCGTTCACCGCGCCGCTGATCACCGAGCTGGTCACCCGCGGGGTAACCGTGGCCCCGGTCGTCCTGCACGCCGGCGTGTCCTCGCAGGAACCGGGGGAGCCGCCCCAGCCGGAACGGTTCGACGTGCCCGCGGCGACCGCCCGGCTGGTCAACTCCGCCCGTCAGGCGGGCGGCCGGGTGATCGCGGTCGGCACCACCGTCACCCGCGCCCTGGAGTCGGCGACCGGACCGGACGGCTCGGTCCGGGCCCGGCGCGGCTGGACGGACCTCGTCCTCGGCCCGGCGCGGCCCGCGCGGACCGTGACCGGACTGGTGACGGGCTGGCACGCGCCCGGTGCCTCGCACCTCGCGCTGCTGGCCGCGGTAGCCGGGGAAGGGCTCGTCGGACAGGCCTACGCGGAGGCGGTGCGCACCGGGTACCGGTGGCACGAATTCGGCGACAGCTGCCTGCTGCTGCCCTGAAGCGCGGCCCGGCCCGCGCCCGGCGCGGCACCAGCCGGCCGTCTCACCGGGAAACTTCCTGGCCGGCCCGGATGGAGAAGGCTCCGGCCGGGCCGGCCAGGGAGAGGACCCGCAGTACCAGGCCCTGCGGCGCGGCCAGCTGCAGGTCGCCGCCTGCCTGCCGGGCCTGCTCGCGCGCCCCGGCCAGGGCCCGCAGGCCGCAGCAGTCGAGGAAGGCCAGGCCCGCCAGGTCGATGACGACGTCCGGGTGGCAGGCCACGATGCCCGTGAGCGCCGCGCCGGCAACCGCGGCGTCGGTCACGTCAAGCTCCCCGCGCAGCGCGACGACGGCCCGGCCGTCGCCTTCGACGGACCTGAGATCGATACTGACCACCGGTACTCCCCTTCACCCGTCAGTGCGCGAGCCCGCGGCCGGCCGGGTACGCCGGGCGCTCCGCTCTTCCCTGGTCTCCCCGCCCCAGATGCCGTCCGGCGCCGTCCGCAGCGCGTAGGACAGGCAGGGCTGGCGGACCGGGCAGCGGCGGCAGACCGCCTTCGCGGCGTTGGTCTCCTCCAGCCCCCTGCCCGTAGCGGAGATCGGGAAGAACAGCTCGGGATCCGATCCGCGGCAGGCGGCGAGCGGCATCCAGCTCGTGTCACCCCCGCGGGCGTCCTCGCGCACGATGAGCAGC
>DASWUW010000490.1:0-14552 GCA_036406335.1 Trebonia sp. | reverse complement strand
TGATCGGCGTCGTGGGCGTAGATCCAGGCGCTGGCGGCGAGCGCGTCGGTACCGGCGAAGGAGGCGTCGCGGGCCCGCTGGTCCGGGCCGTCGGGCAGGTGGTTGACGTGGGCCCGGGCATGGCTGATTTCCTGCAGCCGGGTGGTGCGGGGGATGCGGAGTTCCTCGTAGCGCCGCAGGGCGGCGGGCGGGTCGGCCGGGTCGAGGGCGAGGCAGCGGGCGAGGGCGGCCGCGTCCTCCAGCGCCTGGGCGGCGCCCTGGGCGAAGAAGGGGAACATAGGGTGGGCGGCGTCGCCCAGCAGGGTCACGGCGCCGCTGGTCCAGCGGGTGAGCGGCGCCCGGTCGAGCAGGGCCCAGCGGCCGGGCGTGCCCGCGGCGCGGATCAGGCCGGTGAGCCGGGCGTCCCAGCCGTCAAACTCGGCCAGCAGCTCCTCCACCGTGGCGGTCGCGGTCCAGGACTCGGTGGTGTAGCCGCCCGCCGGGGCGAAAGCGACCAGGTTGACCAGTCGGCCCGCGGAGATCGGGTAATGCACCAGGTGATGGTCCGGTCCCAGCCACAGGGTCTGTGCCGGGCGGCGGGCGAAGGGCGGCGCCAGCTCGGCCGGGACCAGCGCCCGGAAGGCGCACAGCCCCGAGTACGCCGCGGGGGCCGGCTCGGTGAGCGCGGCCCGCACCAGCGAGTGAAGGCCGTCCGCGCCGATCACGACGTCGGCCGCGACGCAGCCGCCGTCCGCGAAGCGCAGCCGCGGGCGCGGGCCGCCGGTGTCCACCGCGGTGCAGCGCTTCCCGAGGCGGACGTAACCGTCCGGTACCGCACGGCGCACCGCGTCGAGCAGGTCGGCCCGGTGCGCGGTGTAGGTGTGCTCGCCGTAACGGCGCTCGCACTCGGTCTCCAGGTTCTCGGCGGACAGCACGCTGCCGTCGCGCCAGCGGCGGAACTCCCAGCCGGTGTCCAGCCGGACGGCGGTGGCGGTGAAGTCGCCGATAACGCCGAGGCGGCGCAGCAGCCGGGCCGCGTTCGGGGCGACGACCACGCCCGCGCCGACCTCCCCGAGCCGGGCCGCCTGCTCGTACACCGTGGCCGGGAGGCCGGCCCGGTGCAGGAAGGCGGCGGCGGCCAGCCCGCCGATGCCGCCGCCGATGATCGCGATCTCGGTCATAGGGTCATCGCTTTACCCGGCCGCCGGCTATTTGGTCACGGTCAGGACGTTGACGGCGGCGCTGAACGGGACTCCGCCCTCACCGGATCTGGCCCCGCGGGAGACGGTGACCGTGCGCTCGCTGACCTGCCAGCCGCGGCTCTTGGCGGCCGCGGTCACCGCGGCGGAGAAGGCCGCCGCGGCGTCGTCGTAGCCGCCGGCGTGGGCGGTGGTGATGCTGCCGGGACCGCCGTCGACGCAGTGGTAGACGCTGCCGGAGTGCAGTATCGCGTAAGCGGTGTTGGCCTTGGCCGTCTGCAGCTTGCCGTCGCGGACCACGCACATGGTCTCGAAGCTGGCGGCGGCGAACCAGGCGCCGTACTTGCTTCCCGCCACCGGCTGGTTCCAGATCCGCACGTGGTCCTCGTCCCCGGTGAGCGACAGCGCGTTGCCGCCGAGGCAGCCGCTGAGCCGCCAGGCCACGTGCTGGGGCTGGAAGCCCTGGCCGGCCACGTTCGCGTTCTCCGAGGAGATGCACTTGAGGCGGATGCCGGCGACGCTGGTCTCGGTAGCGGTGGAAACCTTCTCCCACTTGGTCATGGCCTGCTGGAGGGCGGTCAGCGAGACGGTGGACCGGGCGCTGATCACCACGTTGAGCGGCTCGGAGAACGGCGGGATCTGGGTCAGCGGAGTAGGCGCGCGGGCGGTGTCCCAGTCTGCCGGGGCACAGTAGTCCGCGCCCCCGCAGGCGGCCGTCCTGGTGGCGGAACCGGTAACGGAACCGGTGGCGGAACCGGTAGCGGAACCGGTAGCGGAACCGGTGGCGGAACCGGTGGCGGAGGCCGACGCGGGAGACGACGCCGACGCTGACCCCGAGGCCGGCGCCGCGGCGGATGTCGGCTGGCACCCGCTCAGCGCGAGCGCGGCGGCGGCCGCGGTAACCGCGGCGGCCAGCGGAAGGACCGGCAACCGGCTCACTTCTCCTCATCCGCGTCGGGCTCGGGATAAGCGGTGATGACGGTCTCGATGCGGCGGTCGGGGATGATCCACAGGCAGGCTACCGCGACGAAGCAGCCGATACCGATCCAGACGCCGATGCGGCCCCAGCCGCGGTCGCCGCTCGCCAGTGCCGAGACGCAGCCCACCACGCATCCGGCCAGCGATGCCTTGCCCTTTCGGTCCCGGCCGACCGCTTTGCGCAGCACCGAGCCGGGGCCCTGGCAGCGGATGATCGTCAGCTCCAGCACCGTGTAGGTAGCCGCGGCCGCCAGCAGGTTGATCCCGTAAACGACCACCGGGGTGCGGGCGTAGTGGCTGGTGTCGGTCCACTCGGTGGTGAACGGGAACAGCGACAGGCAGAACAGCAGGGCGAGGTTGGCCCACAGGATGCCGCCGGTGACCCGGTCGGTCAGCTGGAACATGTGGTGGTGGTTGGTCCAGTAGATGCCGACGTAGACAAAGCTGAGCAGGTAACTGAGCAGGCTGCTGCCAGTCGTGTGGATCAGGGAGTACAGGCTGGCGTCCTTGGGCTGCTTCAGCTCGAGCACCATGACCGTGATGATGATGGCGAGCACGCCGTCACTGAACGCCTCGAGACGGGTGGTCCGCATCGGGTCAGGCTACCAAGGGTCCGCCCCTGCCCCGGCGTCACAGGTCAGTGAGGTACCGCTCGTCCGGCAGCAGCCGGCGCGCGGGCGGCAGCTCGGCCACCAGGCCGCGGCCGCGCTGGAGCATGGCCGTGGCGGCGGCCGCGTCGACCGGCGTGGACAGCAGGTACCCCTGGCCGAACTGGCAGCCCATGCCGGCCAGCAGCTCGCGCTCAGTCTCGGTCTCGATTCCCTCGGCGATCACCTCGACCTCCAGCGTCCGGGCCAGCCGGGTGATGCCCTCCACCAGGGCGTGCCGCCGCCAGGAGGAGGCGATCCCGGTCACGAACGACTTGTCGATCTTCAGCACGTCGATGGGCAGCTCGAGCAGGTAGCTGAGCGACGAGTACCCGGTGCCGAAGTCGTCGATCGCCAGCCGCACGCCGATCTCCTTCAGCTCGGCCAGGTCGGCCCGGATCCGGTCGTTCTCGCCCAGCAGCAGGGACTCGGTCAGCTCGAGCAGCAGCCGCGAGGGCGGCAGCCCGGACTCTTCCAGGGCCTGCCGCACGCTGTCGGCGAACCCGGGGTCGCGGAACTGGCGGGCGGACACGTTGACCGAGACGTGCGGGGCCGAGAGAGTGGGAGCCGCGGGCAGCGGCCCGTCCGCTTCCGCTGCTGCCGCCTGCCGCGGCAGGCCGCGCCGCCAGGTGACGGCGTCCCGCAGCGCCTGGCGCAGCACCCAGGCGCCAAGCGGGACGATCAGCCCGGTCTCCTCGGCCAGGGAGATGAACTGGTCGGGAAGCATCATTCCCCAGCGGGGGTGCGGCCAGCGCACCAGGGACTCGAATCCGGCGATCTCACCGCTGGCCAGCAGGACGATCGGCTGGTAGGCGAGGGTGAAGGCCGAGTGCTTCACGGCGTCCTCCAGCGCGGTCTGGGTTTCCCGGCGCTGGAGCATGCCGGTGGTCAGCGCCGCCTGGTAATGCCGACAGCGCCGCCTGCCCGCCGCCTTGGCCGCGTACAGGGCGAGGTCGGCATGGCGGAGCAGCTCGTCCGCGTCGCCGCTGTCGCGCGAGGTGGCCACGCCGATCGTCACCGAGGAGAGCACGCGGCCGGCGTTGAGCGCGAACGGCTCGGTAAACGCGCGCAGGACCCGCTCGGCGAAGGCGTCTACCGCCCCGGGGTCGGCGGCGTCATCGACCAGCAGCGCGAACTGGTCGCCGCCGAGCCGGGCGACGGTGTCGGACTGGCGGGCCGTCGCGGCCAGCCGGTTAGCCACCGCGATCAGCAGCTCATCGCCCGCCCCGTGCCCCATGGTGTCGTTGACCACCTTGAAGTCGTCCAGGTCGGCGACCAGCACCCCCGCGGTCCGGCCGGCGGCGCGCGCCGACTCGAGCGCGGCCGCGGCCTGGCGGGCGAACTGCAGCCGGTTGGGCAGTCCGGTCAGCGCGTCGTGGAAGGCCCGGTACTTGAGCTCCTCCTCCAGCTGGTGCTGCTCGGTCACGTCGCGCAGGGTGAGCACCAGGCCGCCCACGGTGGAGTCCGCCCGCAGGTCGCTCCAGTGCACCTCGAGCACGGCGGCGCGGCCGTCAAGCCGCTCGATCTGCAGCCGGTAGCCGGGGGACATGCCCTCCCCCCTGAGCGAGAGCATCAGGTCGAGCACGCGGTCCACGTCAGCGCGGGCACCCGGGGCGACCAGCCCGGCCAGCGGCGTGCTCTCGATGGCGACGTCGCCGAAGATGCTGGCCGCCGACGGGGTCGCGTACCGGACCCGGCGGTCGTCGCCGACGATGAGGATCACGTCGGAGGTGTCCTGGACCAGGGTGCGGAACAGCGCCTCGCCGCGCTGGCGGACCACCTCCTGGGTGAGCCCGACCCGCTCGACGGCGAGCGCCGTCTGGCCCGCCAGGATCTCCAGCGGGCCGGCCAGGTCGGCCAGGGGCCGCCGGCCGCCGAGAAAGCCGACCAGGCCGATGAACGGCTCGCCGACGGGCCGGTCCTCGAGCGTGAGCGGGCACAGCAGCGCGCCCTCGAAACCGTCGAGCGGGGCATTCTCCCGGGGCGGGTCGAGCCCGATCCCGTGCCGGGCCCCCCGGATCTCCGCGACGGAGACGTACTTGGGGGCGCGCCGTTCCGCCAGCCGGAGCCAGACGCTGACCGGGTCCGGCGGGTAGGGCGACTCCGGCAGCCCGGCCGGGGCCACGTGGCGCAGCCAGTCGCCGTCCCGGACGGCCAGGAAGGTGCTCCCGTCCCGGGGAACGAGGGCAGCCGTGGCCGCCCGCACGGCGGACGCGATCTCCGGTACCGAGCTGGCCGCGGCGAGCGCGATGCTGGCCAGGCGCAGCGTCCGCTCCCGGTCCAGGCTGCGCCGGTGCGAGCCCACCACGTCCCCCAGCCGGATGAGCATGAGCAGGTAGAGCACGCCGCAGGCGCCCGCCGCGACTGCCTCGATCACGTCCCGCCGCTGAGCGGCGCGGATCAACAGCACGGCCGGGGGGATGAGCGCGGCCAGCAGCAGGGTGAGCACACTGCCGGTGGAGGCATCGCGGCCGCGGCCGGCCGGACGGGTCAGCTCGGTCATGGACGGGTGCAGTGCGGCCGCGCCGACTACGGCGTAGCGGGCTAGCCAGCCGAAGCCGGTCAGCGGCCCGCCGTGGTGCCCGGAGTTCTGGGCCAGGTCGTAGGCCACGTCGGAGGCGATGCCGGCGATCATGCCCGCGATGAGCAGCGCGGCCGAGGTACCCCGCCAGGCCCCCGGGGTAAGCAGGCGCACCAGCGTCACCAGGATCAGCAGGTCGCCGACGGAGTAGGCCACCGAGACGGTTCGCTGCGGCCAGGACGGCACCGGGCCGGTGGCCGTCGGCATCAGGAAGAAAAGCCAGGAGAGCACGGCCAGCCCCACGACCAGGATGAACGCGTCGATCAGGCTGCGCTGGGCCCGTCCCGCCGACCGGCACCGGACAAACAGCCCCAGCCCCGCGATGTAGAGCGGGAACTCCGCCAGGTGGACCAGGTCGGCCAGCGACGGGAACGGGAGCGGGACGTGGGTGACCGCTACCTGGACGCGCGCGGTCAGGAAGCCGAGTGCCCCGGTGAGGCTGGCCGCGGCCAGCAGCAGCCACGGCGCGCGCCGGGCCGGGGAGTTGCGGGCCACCCCGGCGGTGACCGCCGCCGCGCCGCTGACGTTGACGAGAGCGGCGAGCCCGCCCCGGGCGGCCCCCGTGGGCAGCGCGTAGTGGGCCGCGACAAGCAGGGCCATCCACAGGGCGTACCCGGCCGGCCTGCGGCGCGCCGTCAGCCAGCTCCCCATGTCCCCCCTCATAGCGTCACCGATTCCCCTATACCCCGTCGTCTGTCCAGTTCAGCGGCTTGGATGAACTTTATTCGGAACGTATCCGGCCGGCTCCAGCGGCACGCACGCCGACGGCCGGAGCAGCCCGGCCAGCCGTCGGCGCTTACTTCCCGTTTTGTCCCCTGGCCACAAGAGAGCGGCTTAAGCGTGCCGACAGCGGGCATTACGAGGCCCCGACCGCGACAGTTAGCATGTGGACCGCATGAGAAGCCGAAGCCGGACCAGAACAGGTGACAAATGAGCCCGAAGAACCTGCAGGAGCTGCTGGACAGCGCGGGGAACACGGTCGAGCTGCTGCGCAATTCTCCGCTCGGCGCGTATATCTACCCGGTTGTTCCGTCGGAGTTCACCAACTTCCGGCGCGAGGTCATCGCGTGGCGGGAGACGGCGGTTCTCTACGACCAGTCGCACCACATGCACAACATCTTTCTCTCCGGCCCGGACGCGCTGAAGCTGATCAGCGACACCGGCATCAACTCCACCGCCAAGTTCGCGGTCGACACGGCTAAGCAGTTCGTCCCGGTATCCCCCGAGGGCGGGGTAATCGGGGACGGCATCCTGTTCCGGGAGTCCGAGGAGGAGTTCACCTTCGTCGGCCGCGCCCCGGTGGCCAACTGGCTGCTCTACAAGGGCTCCTCCGGCTACAACGTCGACATGGTGCTCGACCCCCGGTCGCCGTCGCGCCCCTACGGCAAGGCGGTGACGCGCAAGCTCTGGCGGTTCCAGATCCAGGGCCCGAACGCCTGGCCGGTGATCGAGAAGCTTAACGGCGAGCCGCTGGAGCAGGTCCGGTTCTTCCGGATGGGCTGGATGAATATCGGCGGGGAGAAGGTCCGTACCCTGCGCCACGGCATGGCCGGCGCGCCCGGCCTGGAGATCTGGGGCCCGTACGAGTCCTACGACAAGGTCCGGGACACCATCCTGGAGGCGGGCGTCGAGTTCGGCCTGGAGCCGTGCGGCGCGCGCGCCTACTCCTGCAACACGCTGGAGTCGGGCTGGATCCCCTCGCCGCTGCCGGCCATCTACACCTCGCCCGGGATGCGGGGTTACCGCGAGTGGCTCGGCGCGGACTCCTACGAGGCAACCAACGCGATCGCCGGGTCGTTCGTCAGCGACAACATCGAGGACTACTACACCAACCCGTGGGAGCTCGGCTACGGCGGGTTCGTGAAGTTCGACCATGACTTCGTCGGGCGGGACGCGCTGGAGGCCGTCGACGGCGCCGCCCAGCGGCGCAAGGTCACCCTGGCCTGGAACGCGGAGGACCTCGGGAAGCTGCTCGCCTCGCCGCTGGGCGACGGGCCCGGCTACCAGTTCTTCGACCTGCCCAACGCGAACTACGGCTCGTCCAACTTCGACTCCGTGACCGACGCAAACGGGAAGGTGGTCGGCCTGTCCATGTTCACCGGCTACTCGGCCAACGAGCGGGCCGGGCTGTCGCTCGCCACGGTGGACCCCGACGTGCCGTTCGGGGCCGAGGTGAAGGTCGTCTGGGGCGAGCCCGGCGGCGGGTCGAAGAAGACCACGGTGCAGCCGCACGAGCAGTTCGAGGTCCGCGCGGTCGTCTCGCCGGTGCCGTACTCCCAGGTCGTCCAGGAGAGTTACCACGAGGGCTGGCGCTCGCACGTCTGACTCGCGGGCGCTGCCCGCGCGCGGAGCCCGGCCCGTTCTTACCGGGACCGGGCTCCGCTCGCGCTGGCTGGCCTGCCCTGGTCAGCCCCGGTGCCGCAGCGTGTAGCGGACCGTCTGGGTCTGGATGAGGCCGCCGCGGAACACGAACGTGTCGATGCCGTCCTCGACGAACGTGGCGCCGGCGTCGGCCGACCACTCCAGGAAAAGCACGTCGCCCTCGTAGACCTGGGTCGGCAGCGTCCAGGTGGCAGACGGCACGTCCGCCAGCAGCTTGGTGAACGCGATCCGGACACCCTCCTTGCCCCGCTCGACTCCGGCCGGGCTGATGAAGACCGCGTCGGCGGCGTAGTCGCTCACGATCTCGTCCAGGTCGCCCGCACCGAGTGCCCGGGCGTGATGAGCGAACACTTCTTCCGGCGTGCGTGCCATCTCTCCTCCTTCGCAGAGAACCTCTTCCGCCCACCGTAGGCGCGCCCGGAGGCGCGGGAAAGAGCCGCGGCCAGCCCAGCCGGGCGGCCTTGTCCGGGGACGGTGACGGTGACGACAGGCGGGGTCGGTGCGGTCAGCCGGGTTGGGGTCAGGCCGGGTTGTCGGGCACGCCGCGGGCGCTGATCTCTTTGAGCTGGCTGGCCACCCAGTCGTGCACGTCGTGCGTGCGGACCTGCCGGGCCAGCGCCTGCATCGCCTTCCGGCGGGTCTCCGGGCTCAGGCCGAGCGCCTGCTCGATCCGGTAGGAGAGCCCTTCCACGTCGAACGGGTTGCACAGCACGGCCTGCGGAAGCTCGACGGCGGCACCGGTGAACTCACTCAGGACGAGGACGCCGCTGCCGCCGTGCGCTTCCTGCACGGTGACGTACTCCTTGCAGACCAGGTTCATGCCGTCGATCAGCGGCGTGACCAGCATCCCGTCCGCGAACGCGTAGTAGGCGGCCAGCTGCTGCTGCGACACCCCCCGGTAGAGGTAGTGCACCGGCACGTCGGCGCCCGGGGCGGTGAAGCGGCCGTTGATCCGCCCCACGTGCTGCTCGACCGCGCCGCGGAGCTGCCGGTACTCGCGCACGTCGTCCCGGCTGGGCACGGCGATCTGCAGGAAAGCGAGGCTGGTGCGCAGCTCGGGCCTGCGCTCGAGCAGCATCTCCACCCCTAGCAGCCGCTCGATGATGCCCTTGGTGTAGTCGAGGCGGTCGACACCGAGCAGCACGGTCCGGCCGTCGAACTGCTCCTCCAGCGCGGCGATGGCATTCTTCACCTCGGGGTCGGCGGCGGAGTCGGAGAACTGCCCGACGTCGATGGAGATGGGCGCGGTGACCGCGGCCACCACCCGGCCGTCCGGCAGCAGCACCGACGTACCGTTCACCTGCACCCCGGCGTCGCCCAGCTGGCGGACGCAGGAGCGCAGGAAGTTATTGCGGTACTCGTCGGTGTGGAAGCCGACCACGTCCGCCCCGAGCAGGCCCCACAGCACCTGCTCACGCCAGGGCAGCCGGGCGAAGATGCCCGGCGACGGCCAGGGGACGTGCAGGAAGAACCCGATCGGCTGATCCGGCCGCCGGTTCCGGATCAGCTGCGGCACCAGCACCAGGTGATAGTCGTGCACCCAGGCGATCGCGTCCGGCCGCTCGTCCAGCGCGGCCAGGGCCCGTTCGGCGAAGATCCGGTTGACCTCCTGGTAGGAGCGCCACCAGGCCCGCTCGAAGCGGGGCTTCTCGATCGCGTTATGCAGCAGCGGCCACATGGTGGCGTTGGCGAAGCCGCGGTAGTAGTCACGGGCCTGAGCGGCCGACAGCCCGATCGGTACCAGCCGGATCCCGGAGTTCGGCAGCGTCTCCGGCATGCCCTTGGCGCCGCCGTCCCAGCCGACCCAGGCGCCGGGGTGGGTGGACATGACCGGGCGCAGCGCGGTGACCAGGCCGCCGGCCGACAGCTCCCAGCCGTCGTCGCCCTGCTGGACGGGCAGCCGGTTGGCCACCGCGATCACCGGTTTTTCCAGTGCCAGGGTGCTGTCCTGTGCCACGGTGCTGGTCTCTGCCACGGGCCTGCCTTGAGTCGGGGGCTTATGTTTCGTCACTGAATCACTGGCCGGTCAGGCGGTCAGCAGAGGGTGCCGTCAACATCGAACCGGACGGCGGCCAAGATGCCGCGTATACCCGGGCGTTACCCCGGTTTCAGGTATCGAACCGCGCCACGGGGTGTGGCCCGGCTCTCAATGTGCTGGCCGCCCCTTCGTTAACTCGAAAAACAACCACCCTGGCCTGCAAATTCTTCGTGGCCGCCTACGATGAGCGGGTGTCCGCTATTTCCCGGGTCTCGCCTGGTGAGGCGGCGCGGATCGCGTACCGGGACGGACCAAACCGGTCTCGTATGCGGTGATCACCGCCTGCACGCGGTCGTGCGCGCCGAGCTTGGCGAGCATGTTCGCGAGATGCGTCTTGACCGTCGCCTGGCCGATGTGCAGTTGGGCGGCAATGCCGGCGTTTGTCTCACCAGCGGCGACGAGGCGCAGAACGTCGAGTTCCCGCTCGCTCAGGGCGTCGAGTTCAGGCGGAATGCCGCTCGCGGCCGGTCTCGGTGCTGTGGTGAACCGGCCGGTGATCATGCTCAGCAGCGACGGCGAGATCGGCGTCTCGCCCGCGGCCGCCGCCTGGATCGCATCAACGAGCCGTTGACGCGAGGTGTCCTTGAGCAGGTACCCGCAGGCCCCAGCTCGTAGCGCCTCCCACACCATGTGCTCGGCGTCGAACGTGGTCAGGGCGACGATGCGGACGCCGGGATGCCGCTCGCTGATGTACCTGGTCGCGCGGACGCCGTCCCATCCGGGCATGTGCAGGTCCATCAGCACCACGTCGGGCGGCTCGGCGTCGCAGTGGGCAGCGGCTTGCTGCCCGCCGGCCGCGGTGCCGGCCAGTTCGAGGGCAGGCTCGACTTCAATGATCAGGGCCAGGCCATCGCGGATCATGGCCTCGTCGTCGACGACGAGGACGCGCGTCATGCCGGGAGTCCGAGCGGTCCGGCCGTCGCCGGCAGCGTCAGGTGAGCTTCGACGCGCCAGCCGGCGCCGTCCGGGCCGATGATGCAGCGCCCGCCGAGGACAGCCACCCGCTCACGGATTCCAGTCGCCCCGTGGCCGCTCGGTCCTTCGGCGGGACCGCGTGCGGGGCCGCTGTCGGTCACGGTTACCGACAGCTCGCCCGCGGAACCGCGGATCGTCACCCGTGCCGTGTTCACCGTGGAGTGACGGCGCACATTGGTCAGGGCCTCCTGGGTGATGCGCGTGACCGCGTGCCGGACGGCAGATGAGCAGCCGTCCAGCGCCGCCGTGTCGATCGCCGTGTCCACGACAAGGCCCATCTCGGTCTGCGCAGCAAGAACGGCAGCTAGGTCGGTGCCGGGCAATTCGTCCGGGCCGAGGGCGGTGAGCAGCCGGCGCATCTCGTCGGCACACTGCTCGGCGAGAGTGGTGATCGCGTGGATCGGCGCGGCGGCGCGGGCCGGGTCGATATCGAGCGCGGCGTCGGCGGCACTGCTCTGCACCGCGATAGCCGACAACCCGTGCGCGACGACGTCATGCATCTCGCGGGCGATGCGGCGGCGCTCGTTGGCCGCGGCCGCGGCAGCGAGGGCACGCCGTTCACCCTCGGTCGCGGTGATTACTTCGGTGCGCAAGGCCCGTTCGCGGCCGACGACGAGGCCGACCAGCCATGCGCCGCCAGCGATGACGGCGCTCGCGAGGTAGCCTGCGGGCGGGCTCGCCGTCATCGCGTCGACCGCCCAGTAGCCGGCCAGCCCGATGCTGAGCGCGCCGAGCGCCCGCCGGCTAGGCAATGCACCGGCGGTGAACAGCAGTACGAGCGAGGCGACGAGAAACGCGCCGCCCGCCTCCGCCTCGCGCCGCACCGCCGCGAGAACCACCGCAAGCGTTACCACCGCCGCAAGCGCTGCCAGCGTCCAGCGGCGGCGTGCGGACACGGCGGCGGCGAGGGCCACCGTCAGGCCGCCGTCGAGTGCGCTGCCGTGCCGGGCAGCCGCGAGCACGCCCGCGACCGCCATGAGCACCGCGAGCGCCCAGTCGCGGTACGGCCAGAGCCGGGCGCCGCGCGTCGCCGTTCGGACGTCCGCAACGTCGCCGCGGGCCCGCGGGACGGGGTCACTGCCGTCGCGCAGCACGGTGAGCAGCCGCCGCATGTCGCCAACGCACTGGCGCGCGAGTCGGTTAACGGCCTGCACAGGTGCCCGTGCCCGCCCGGGCTCGACCGTGAGGGCGGCGCTGGCCGCGTTGCCCTGGACGGCGATCGCGGACAGGGCGTGTGCGACCAGGTCGTGCATCTCGCGGGCGATGCGGCGGCGTTCGTCGGCGACGGCCGCGACGGAAAGGGCGTGCCGCCGCGCGTCGAGTGCTGTAGTCAGCCGGGCGCGCAGGACACGTTCGCGGGCCACGTAGCGGCCGACCAGCCACGGTCCGGTCACCAGCAGAGCGCTGAACACGTACTCGCCAGCCGGGTGACCGAGCACAGCATCTTCAGACCAGAAGGCAGCAAGACTGGCACCCAGCCCGGCGAGCGCTCCAGCCAGCCGCAGCATCACTCCCGCGGTGTAGAGGAGCACGACGTAGGCGAGCACGAAGCCCGCGGTACTGGCCGCCATGGCATGCACGGCCGTGACGAGCACCCCGGTCGACTGCACGCACGCGAGAGCAGTCAACGGATACCGCCGGCGTACCGCGACGGAGCCGGCAACGGCTAGCGAGATTGCGAGGTTCAGCGCGACATGACGCCAGTCGGCCACCGCCGGAACGAGCCCGGCGACCGCAACAACCAAGGCGAGCATGCCGTCGGGGTAGCGACGGACCCAGCTGATCACAGCAACACAGTAATCGCACTTCAGCGCGGCGGCCTCCCCCGCGAGGCGGAGGTCTGCTCCACCCGGCGGCGGAGCGCCGCTGCAGCGGACGGCGGGCCGGAACCGCCCATGAGGGGGATCCGCACGGCAGCCTGTCCGCCTAGCGTCACTCCTTGTCAGCATCGATCCGACCATCAGGAGAATGTCATGCTCACCCGCACCCGAACCCAGCTGCAAACGCTGGCCGCACTTGTCGTTACTGCCGTGCTTTGCCAGTTGGTCGCTCACGTGACGATGGACAAGCACGGCCTCGCCGGCATTGCCAGCTGGATCACCTTCATCGGCTTCTGGGTAGCAGTGCTCGCCGCGCTGGCGGTGGCGGTGCTCACCGTGATCACGCTGGTCCGCGGCCGCCGGACAGTGCAGCCGTGAGCCGCGCGTGGACGCTGGCCGCCATCGCCGCGGTCGCGATCGGGGCCGGGCTTACCGCCCAGGCGGCCAGTGCCTCAGCATCGCCGCCGTCACCGGCAAAGACATGGCACTTGGAAGCGACGGTGGACCAGTCGTCCGGGCTGAACAATCAGGGCGTGCCGGGCGGCCTGGGCAAGCGCGGCACGCTGCACGCCGCGTTGCGCGCGAAGCACCCGCGCGGGCCGGTCGTCGGTGCAGTCGAGCTCGAGCTCGAGGTAACCTCGACGACCTACCCGTCGACGATCCTGCAGCTCGGAACCATCCAGCTACACGGAGGGACGCTCGCCGTCCAAGGCGTGCAGGCCGAGAACCAGCAGACTGCGGAGCTGGCGGTAACCGGTGGGACCGGTTCGTACACCGGCGCCGCGGGGACGGTGCAGGTTGGCGGCGACGGCTCGGTGACGATCAATCTCGCCAGTCCCTGACCGGCCGGATCCAAAGCTCCGCGGCGCCGCTCTGACCGTGCTGGCCGAGACGGTGAGCGGTCCGGGGAGGGGGGAAGCACGCCTTCGTTCGGAATGACGGTCGGGGCGGCGGCCGGTCACTGAGGGTTCTTTGAACTGGGCCGCAGCCCGCCCTCATCATCGGGCGGCACAGTCGAGAGCATGAGCGACTCAGCCCTGATGCCCGGGGTGCCCCTGGTGGAAATCGTCATCCCGGTGCGGAACGAGCAGCGCGAGCTGACCGAGCACGTCACCCGGCTCGTCCGCTACCTGGAGGACGGCTTCCCCTGCGCCTGGCAGGTCACCATCGCGGACAACGGGTCCACCGACGGCACCTGGACCATGGCCCGGGCACTGGCCGAAGAAAACCCCGGCCACGTGCGGGCCGTGCACCTGGAACTGCCCGGGCGCGGGCGCGCGCTGCACCTGGTGTGGTCGGCCAGCGACGCCGAGGTCGTCGCCTACATGGACGTAGACCTGTCCACCGACCTGAAGGCGCTCCTCCCGCTGGTCGCCCCGCTGCTCGCCGGGGACAGCGACGTCGCCGCCGGCACCCGGCTCGCCCCCGGGTCGCACGTGGTGCGCGGCCTCAAGCGGGAGGTCATCTCCCGGGCCTACAACCGGCTGCTGCGGGCCACCCTGAGGGTCGGGTTCTCCGACGCCCAGTGCGGGTTCAAGGCAGTGCGCGCGGACGCCGCCCGGACGCTGCTGCCACTGGTCGAGGACCGGGCGTGGTTCTTCGACACCGAACTGCTGGTGCTGGCCGAGCGCTGCGGACTGCGGATCAGCGAGATCCCGGTCGACTGGACCGACTCGGCCGACTCCCGGGTGCGGATCGCCGCGACGGCGCTGGCCGACCTGCGCGGCATCTGGCGGCTGCGCTGGGGGCTGCGAGGAGGAACACTCAAGCTGCCCGTACCCGACGCCGCCCGGCCCGCCCGGGCGGACGCCGGCCGCCCGGAGCCCGCACTGCGGCTGAACCAGGTCGACGGCGCGGCGCGGTGAGCGCCGCCGTTGCCACCACCCCGGAGTACGCGGGCCCGCCCGGGCGGGGGCTGCCGGGCCGGCTCCGCGGGCTGTGGCGGGGACCGTC
>DASWUW010000489.1:0-6679 GCA_036406335.1 Trebonia sp. | reverse complement strand
GTTGCGGCAGCAGCTGCGCGACGAGCAGGCCGAGGAGCTCGAGCAGTCGTACGCCCGGCTGCTCGACGACGTCCGCCGGCCCCGGTCGATCTACGGCCAGATGCGCGACATCATCACCCAGCGGCAGACCGCCCATCAGCTGTCGGCCTACCTAGACGACCCGCTCTGGGATGACCTCGAGGACCTGCTGGGAGAAATCCTGGCCCGCTGCAAGCCGATCTACTTCTATCTCGACGCCGTGGACGAAGAATTCAGCCACGCCCCGATGTACTGGCTGAAATGCCAGGAGGGGCTGTTTCTCCAGGTTATGCGGCTGCTCCGCGACCAGAAGCTCGGCGGGCGCCTACATGTCGTCATCTGCATCCGGGACATCGTCATGTCGTCGGTCTACCGGTCGGAGCATGCGCCGCGGTACTACAACGAACCGCATATCCGCGTCCTGACCTGGGACCGCGTTTCGCTGCTCTACCTACTCGAGCAGAAGCTGCAGCGGCTGCCGTCGTCCCTGCTGATGCGGCGCGCCACCAGCGGCCCCCCCACCATCCGGGACTGGCTCGGAATCGACGGCGAGTGGTCGGGACCCGTCGGCGACGGAACCATCGAGGACTACCTGCTCGCCCACACCAGGCTGATACCGCGCGACATCATCTCGCTGGGCAACGAGCTGAGCGAGGAGGTCTTGCGCCAGAAGCAGGCCGGCCGCAAGAGCATGCCGGCGACGGCGGTCCAGGCAGTCGTTGAGCGCTGCGCCAAGCGGTTCGGCGATTCCCAGCTCGCGCAGTGCGCCAACCAGATCTCGTCGGACCTGATGCCCAAGAACGCCGCCCTGCAAGAGTATTCCGAGTTGTTTACCAGCACCCAGGCCTATATCAGCGGAGTGCAGGAAGACGTTCGCTCGTTCGTCCGGATGATCGGCGTAGACCAGTTCTCGCGGACGGACCTGGAGACGCTGCAGGAAATGGCGGACCTGCACTTCGAGAACGCGACGAACCTCGCCTCCGTGCTCTGGCAGAACGGCCTGCTCGGGTACGTGGACGAGTCCGGCCGCCGCCGGTTCTACTCCATGGGCGACGTCGAGCAGTTCCACCTTCCGCCCGACGCGCGGACCTACACGCTGCACCCGTGCCTGGTGCATGCCGTCGGGGGAATCCGGCACGTCTCCGAGGGATCGGCCGGCACCCCGGACTCACGCCGGACCCGCCCGTTCCCGTCACCGGTACGCCAGAATTTCGCGGCCGCACCCGTACCGGTCACGCGCGCAGGCGGCGGGCCGGTGCCCTATCCAGCTCCGGCCAGGTCACCGGGGACGGCCAAGGCGCCTGACTACGCCGCGGGCGCGATCATCGACGGCCGCTTCGAGATTCTCGAGAAACTCGGGCAGGGCGGATTCTCCAAGGTCTACCGCGTGCGCGACGACGTCGAAAGTAAGGAGCGGGCGTTCAAGCTCTTCGACAGCGCCGCCGGCTACGAGGCGGTGCGCCGCGAGATCGGCGCCCTGCGGGAGATCCACCATCCCCACGTGGTGGAGGTCTTCTGGGCCGGGCAGACGCACGGAGGCGACTGGTATCTCATCACCGAGTTCGTTCCCGGGGAGTCACTGGACGAGTTCGTCACCGGCCGCAAAACCCTCCGCGACCGCGAGGCGGTAGACGTCGCCCTCGACCTGCTCGACGCGCTGGTCGCGTTTCACCCGGACGCAGCCCGCCTCAGGCAGCTTGACACCGAACGGACCCAGGGCAGCCTGCCGGACGCCGAGTCGCGCGAGTGGACCGAGCTGACCGGCCGGGGGCTGATTCACCGGGACATCAAACCGCGCAATATCATTCTCGGCCGCACCGGAGCGAAGCTGCTCGATTTCAATATCGCCTCCCGCGTCGGCGACCCCGTCCATACGCAATCCGGGACGCCGCCCTATCAGCCGCCCGACGCCGGCCTCACCCGCTGGGACGTTTCCACCGACCTGTTCGCCGTCGGCGTGCTCCTCTACCAGCTGCTGTGCAACGGCAGCCACCCGTACCCGAATGCGCTGCCCGTGGTGAACGGCACGGTGACCGACCCGAGAACGATCCGCTCGGACCTCGAACCGGAACTCGCGCAATTCCTCGTTAAGGCCTGTGCCCCGGCCAGCAGCGACCGCTTCGCCACCGCGGCCGATATGCGTCTCGAGCTGCGCGACCTGCGCGCTCACCTTTGAACCGCTGAGGATGGCATTATCGATCTGTGGCCACCCTTATTGACCGCCTCGCGGAGACCGCCTACGAAGCCCACCGCGCCGCCCTTCCCACCTTCCTCCCGCCGTGGGAGGACATCTCCAAGCAGGAGCGGCAAGCCTGGAAGGCCGCCGTGTCCGCCGTGGCCGGGGAAGTCGGCGGCACCGTGCCCGAGCCGCCGGCCCACGTTCGGCCCCTGAGCCTGCAACTCGGGGACCAGCGTTATACCTTCGGGGCCGACTTCACCGTGGGCCGCGAGGGCAGCCTCGCCATCGACGACGACTTCGCCTCCGGCCAGCACGCCCAGTTCCTGACTGTCCGCGGCCTGTGGTACGTCGAAGATCTCGACTCCCGCAACGGCACCCAGCTCAACGGGCGCAACGTCCTCTCGGTCCAGCTGCTGAAGAAGCGCGACAAGATCCAGATCGGCCATACGGTCATGACCGTCCTGGCGGTATGAGCCGGCGCCGCGGGCCCGCCCCCACGTTCACGACTCACCCTGCCGGGTAGCCAGCAGGGTCCACAAGAAGTCCAGCCCGAACCACGGCTCGTCGCGGCCAGCCTGCTTCATCTGACGTAGCACGGGCACGGAGAACGGCGGCGTATCCCAGAGCGAGCGCAGCGCTTGCTCGGAGTAGCCCAAGCCGCCGCCGAGGCTGCCCCGCTGGTAGACCTGCTCGTCGGTGTAGCCGCTGCCGCCCTCGGGCCGGAAGCACACCAGCCCGTAGCGGCCGCCCGGCCGCAGGGCCCGGGCCACCAGGCCGACATAGTCCTGGCGGCGGCGCGGGGGAAGGTGGTGAAAGCAGCCGGAATCGTAGACCAGGTCGTAAGACCCGGCAGCGAACTGAGCGTCAAAGACGGAGCAGCACTGGAACGCGACCTGGACGCCAGCCTGGCTGGCTCGTTCCCGGGCCCAGCTGACCGCCTGGTCCGAGAAGTCGACGGCGTCGACGGTGCAGCCCAGGCGGGCGAGGTGGACGGCGTTCCGCCCGTTCCCGCAGCCGAGCTCCAGCACCCGCCCCGGGACAAGCAGGCCGCTGGCGAACCATTCCGCCAGGTTCTCGTCCGGCTGCCTGGCAAAGAACGGGATGCCCTTGGACCGGTCCGCGAAGAATCCGTCCCACCAGGTTCCGTCCGTGCCCTCGAGCGCGGTGTCATCCCGGCCCGATTCCTCGTCGCTGTTGTCAGTGAAGCGGTCCGGCATAGTGACAGGTTCCCAGCGGCAACGGGCAGCAGCAACCGGGAAGTGGAGGCGATCCGGTTCAGGCTGCTGGTGAGGTCATCAGCGGTACGGCATGAGCGGAGCCGAGGCCAGGACCGGCCGGCACCCGGTACCCCAGAGGCCTAGACCGCTGCCGTTTACGCGTCAGGCGGCGAGCGAACCCGGCGGGGCGTGGGATCTCAGGATGTGGCGGCCGTCGGGACTGCGGGCTTCCGTGGTGCCGTCGGGGTGGAGGATAAGCTGCCAGCCGCGACGGTGGATGCAGATGTCATGATGGAACTGGCAGACCAGGACACAGTTTCCGGCTGAGGTTTTGCCGCCGTCGGCCTGAGGTCGCAGGTGGTGAACGTCGCAGTGGACGGCTGGGCGGTCGCATCTGGGCCAGGCGCAGTGCCGGTCGCGGAGCAGGACCGCCCGTCGGATGTGGGCTGGGATGCTGTTCGAGTAGCCGATGTCGAGCGGGAGGCTCGGGGTGTTGTACGGCTGGCCGAGCAGGCCCCGGCGCAGGACCGCCGCTACGCCCGACGGCCCGGAGACCAGGTCGACCGCCAGGCGGGCGATCGCGTACCGGAGCGCGCGCCAGGCCTCGGGTGACAGGCCCTGGGACCGGGCTCGCTGCCCCGCGGCGCTGCTGGCCTCGGCGGCCGCCTGGGTGAAGCTGATCATCTGGTCGATGGCGTCCGGGTTGACGGTGCCGGTCACGACCGGGACGGTCTGCACGTCGCACGCGGCGGTCTCGGCGTCCCGGCCCGTCAGGTAGGCGTCTTCGCCGGCGCGGGCACGGAGCCAGGCGTCCTCTAGGTCTTGGGCGCCGGGGAGCTGGCGCAGCTGGGACAGCGGGATGTGCACGACCGCCTGGGTGTCGGCGCCGGCCCGGTCCGGGACCAGGCGGGCCCGCAGCAGCAGGGTGCAGGCCAGCTGCAGGGCGTCGTGGAACCGCTTGGGCTCGGTGCGGTCGTCTTCCGGGCCGGTCTTCTTGCCCAGGGCCTCCAGGACCGCGCGGACCGCGGTGGCGCACTCGGGGGTGAGATTCCCGTGCAGCACGGCGGCACCGCCGAAGGTGACACCCAGCTGGAGACAGCGGTCGTCGAAGCCGTCGTCCGGGTCACCGGGGTCAGGCTGCTGCCGGCGCCACGTTTCGATCGCGCAGGCGGCGATCACCGCCAGGTCGTCCAGCGACGCACCGGACGTCGCGGCCTGCAGCAGGATCCGGTCAGTCTCCGTGCGCATCCCCGCGGGGAGCTTGCGGGTCCAGTCAGCGATCGTGAAGGCGAGCGAGCCGGTGATGTCCCCGGCCGCGAGCGCCTCGCCCAGCAGCGGGCGCTCACCGAGCTGGCGCATCTCCCGGACCGCGGACCGGGCGCCCTTCTTCGACATGCCGGCCTTCGCGGCCAGCCAGGCCGACGATGAGCCGTAGCCGTCGGCGTCATGGGCGTTAGCAGCGTCGAAGCGGCGGAGCAGGCCCGCGTGTGCGGCAGTCAGCTTCGCCTGGACCTCGCCCAGCATGATCAGCAGGTCGCCGCAGGCCGCGCCCTCCAGGGTGACGCAGGCGGAATTGAGGTAGTCCAGCGCGACACTGGCGGTCTGCAGCGCACCCGGGGAACCGCCGAAGGAGCCGCGAGCGGTACGCACGTCGTCTGCGGTGCACATCGCGACTCACCTCCGGAATAGCTGCGCCTGTCCGAGCTCCTGTCTTCGCATTACGCGTCAGTTGCGCTTTCGCGCTTTCGTTGCCGGGAACCCGGCCGCCACCATTCGAGGTCTACCGCTAGAGTACCAGTTTGAGACAGGTCAATCAAGATGTAACTCGATGATCATTTTTTCGATTAAGCATTAAGGGCGCGCTTCTCAAGGTAACCGGTCTCGCCTTTAAGTAGCGGAGGCCTGGCTTCAGGCAGGCTGCCCGGCCGTCATCATGACCGGTGACCTTTTGCCGTGGAGCAGGACACGGTTTCCGCGCGGGAGGTCGGCGATCGCCGGGTCAGCTTCGAGACATTCGATCGCCTGCCCGAGCCACGCCTCGCGGATGGCCCGGAGTTGCGGCGCTGCGGGAGTCTCGGGGTGAGCGGCTCTCATGGGTCAGGCGGACACGGGCCACTGCTCCTGGCGGTAGCCGGCGTCCCAGAACATCCACTCGTACTGACTGGTGACCCGGAAATGCCGGAACATCAGGGCTCGCTCGGCCGGGCCCACGACCGGTCCGAGGCCGTCGGCGACGTCGCGGACCGACTGGACCACGGCGCCGTACTGGTCGTCGGCGTAGGTGTCGATCCATTTCTGGTACCGGGCGTTCGGCGAGCCGCGGCGGACCAGTTCGCGGCCGACCTCGTAGTAGATCCAGTAGCAGGGCAGGACCACGCCGACCCCCTCGGCATAGGAGCCGGCCAGCGCCGTCGCCAGCAGGTAGCTGGTGTAGGCGAGCGTGGTGGGGGCGGGCTCCGCCCGGTCGGCCTCGCTGGCGTCAAGGCCGAGGCCGGCCATGAGTGAGTCGTGCAGCGCCCGTTCTACGGTGATGATCTCGGCCGCGTGCCGGGCGAACATCTCGGTACCCCCGGTATCGGGCGCCTTGGCCGCCACCACGGCCAGGGTCTTGGCGAAATCACGCAGGTAAACCGCATCCTGCACGACGTAGAAGGCGAACGCGTCCTCGGACAGGGTGCCATCGGTCAGCCCGGTCACGAACGGGTGCCGCAGAATGGCTTCGTAGATGCCGGCAATGCCTTGCCACAATTCCGTGGTCAGACTCATCGTCACCATTTCACCGTAGCGGCCGGCCGGTGAGGGGCTGGCGCCAGGCCGATTCTCGTGCCAGCACCTGGCGACTGAGGTGGCTCCCTCCTTCCGCGGTCCTTTGCTGCCGGGCAGAGTCTGTATCAGGAAGTGCCAGCAGCGGGGCACGATCTCACCGGAAAAAAGAGATCAGATCATGGCCAACGTCACCCTTATCCACAACACCTTCAGCCCCGCCGGACATCTTTCTCGACATCGTCGTCAGGAACAACACCCACCAGGGAGCACCGGCCGCTTCGGCCATCACCGACTTCGACGTGTACGTATCGGTCGTGAATCCCTAAGGAAGCGGGAAAGAGCCGGGTACCTCCCCGTCGGCCGAAACCAGTCCAGCCGATGAATCCGGGCCGCCCGCCGGGTCTGATCAGTCATGCCCACCGCGACAACCGCCCGCCGCATGTTCGAGCTACTCGAGCCGGTCTGCCTGGTCACCTTTTTCGCCGACGAGTGCAATGAA
>DASWUW010000488.1:0-3578 GCA_036406335.1 Trebonia sp. | reverse complement strand
CATCGACAGGTACGGGACGCCGAGCGCCACCATGACCCCGAGGGCGGCGACGCCGGACACGAGGCGCCGGCGCTGCACGAGCGACGCCCAGCGGGCCCAGCCGCGGGACGCCTCGCTGAAGCCGGTCTCCCCTCGGGCTAGGGCGCGGCGCTGCCGGCGGGTGAGCAGCCGCGGGCCGGCCAGGCCGGCGAGCGCGGGGAGCAGCGTCAGCGCCCCGAGCAGGACGAACGCGACGGTGAGGGCCGCCGCGATCGGGGCGCCCGACAGGGTGCTGACGCCGACGGTGAGGATGCCGAGCAGGGCGATGCAGACGGTCAGGCCGGCGAACAGCACGGCCCGTCCCGCGGTGCCGCCCGCGGCGGCGACCGCGTCTGGGACCGACTGGCCGCGGCGCATCCCGGTGCGGGCCCGGGTGAGGATGAACAGGGAGTAGTCGATGCCGACGCCTAGCCCGATGAGGAGGCAGAGCTGGGAGGTGAAGGAGGCCATGCTGAGCGAGTTGGACAGCATGTTGACCACCGACAGGCCGGCGACCAGGGCGATAGCCGTGCCGATCAGCGGCAGCAGGGCGGGCAGGACCGCGGCGAAGAACAGCAGCAGTACTACCAGCGCCGCGGCCACCCCGATGAAGGTGCTCGATGATGAGGTCGGGTTGGTTGACGCGGCGACGTCGCCGACGACGTCGACCTGGAGGGTCGCCGAGTTGAGCGCGCGGGCCGTGTTGACCAGCGTGGTCGCCTCGGCGGCGGGGACGCTGTTGGCGTCCACGGCAAAGTTCACGGTGGCGAAGGCTACGGTCTTGGCCGCGCTGACCTGCTTGGCTCCCGCCGGGGTATAGGGCGAGGTCACGCCCGAGACGTAGGGGAGGTGCGAGACCCGGCCGAGCATGGCCGTGACCTGCGACTCGACGGCCGGACGGTCCACCGTCCCGGTCTTGGCCTGGAACACGATCTGCTCGGTGTCGCCGGACTGGGCCGGGGCGGCCCGGTGGAGCAGGTTCGCGGCGGCCGCGCTGGGCGTGCCGGACAGGCTCGTGCCGGCAGCGTAGTTGCTTCCGATGGCCCAGCTGCCGAGAAAGGTGCCTGCGAGCACCACCAGCCATATCCCGACCACTACCAGGCGGTGCGTCACGCACCACCGGGCCACAGCTTGCATCGGATCTCCCTTCCTGCTGTTCCCCGCCAGCCGGGGACTCCCAGCCAGCTTCTCGGGACGGGCGCCGGCGTAGCGTCGGCCGGGAGAGCCCTTTCCCGGGCCGCCCCTGGTGCCGGCGGCGTAGTGCTGGCGGCGGATGCGCCGGCTGGCCGGCGGCCCTAAGCTCGGCTACGTGAGTTCGTGGTCTGCCCTGGTCATCAGGGCCAGGGCAGCGCCGGCAGGCCTGGCCTGCGTCCGCCGCCTGGACGCGTTCCTGGCGGTGGCTGCCTGGGCGGCGCTACTGGCCGACCCGCTACTGCTGCACAAGGTCAGCAGGCTGACGCCGGCCGTGGCGGCACTGGCAGCCGGAGCCGCCTTGCCGCTGCTCGCCCGGACCCGCCGCCCGCTGGGCGCCCTCGCCGCCGAGGTGCCGCTGCTGCTGGCCAGCTTGGCGGCGTACCACCCGAACCGGGCCGCGGCCGGGATTGTCATGCTGCTGGTGTTCACCGTGGGGCTGGAAGGCGGCCGGGTCCGCTCGCTGGTGGTGGGGGCGGTGATGGCTACGGTAGTGGTGGCCGCGGTCTTCTTCACCAGTCAGCGAGCCGAGCCGGTCGAAGTGGTCGCCTACACCGCGCTGGTGCTCGCGGCGCTGGTCGCCGGGGAGGCGCTGCGGGCCCGCCAGGCGCTGCAGCGGACGCTGGTCGAGGAGGCAGCCCGGGCCAGCGGGGCCGCGGCGCAGCACCGGTTTGACACCGAGCGGCTCGCGCTGGCCCACGAGCTGCACGACGTGGTCGGCCACACGCTGGTGGCGGTCAACGTACGCGCCGCGGCGGCCGCGCGGCGGGCGCGCAAGGCCGGCGGCGGCGAGCTGGCCGCGCTCGAGGAAATCGCCTCGGTGTCGTCGGCGGCACTGTCCGAGTTGCGGGCTACGCTGAAGGCGCTGCGCGGGGCGCAGGACGGGCCGGTCCCCCTGAACCCCGTTCAGGGGCTGGCTGACCTGGGCGCCCTTGTCGCCGGGGTCGAGGAGGCGGGGCTGTCGGTCGACCTCGAGGTGGGTAGTGTCCCAGCGGGCCTGCCAGCGCCGGTTGGTCATGCCGTCTACCGGATCATTCAGGAGGGGCTGACTAACGTGCTGCGCCATTCTGCCGTCCGCCAGGCGCGGGTCCGGGTCACCGCGGGCGACGGGACGGTGCTCGTGGAGGTCTTCGACGAAGGCGCGCAGCACCCGCCCGCCGTCCCGGCGGCCGGGCACGGGCTGCAGGGCATGCGGGAGCGGGCCGCGGCGCTCGGCGGCAGCTGCGAGGCCGGGCCGGTCAACGGAGCGGCCTGGCGGGTCCGGGCCGAGATCCCGGTTCGCCGGGCGGCCGGCGGTCCGGCCTGGGGGGAGACGTAATGGCACCCATCAGCGTGCTCGTCGTCGACGACCATTCCCTCGTCCGGGCCGGGTTCCGGTCCATCCTCGGCGACGAGGACGACATCGACGTGGTCAGCGAGGCGCGGGACGGCACGGAGGCGGTCGAGGCGGCGGCCCGGGAGCGGCCCGACGTGGTGCTCATGGATATCCGGATGCCCGGCATGGACGGCCTCGAGGCGACCCGCCGGATCACCGCCGACCCGCGGCTCGGCGCGGTCAAGGTCATCGTCCTCACCACGTTCGACCTGGACGAGTACGTGTTCGGTGCGCTGAAGGCGGGGGCCAGCGGGTTCCTGCTCAAGGGGTCGAGCCGCAGGCGCTGATCGACGCGGTCCGCATCGTGGCGGGCGGTGACGCGCTGCTTGAGCCGGGTGTGACCCGCCGGCTGATCGAGGCCTACGTCAGCGCGCAGCCGCAGCCGGCCCGGACGACGCCGGCTGGTAGCGCGCTCCCGGCCGCGCTCACCTCCCGCGAGGAAGAGATACTTCGCCTCATCGCGGCCGGCTGGACCAACCAGGAGATCGCCGACCACCTCTTCATAAGCCCTCTGACCTGCAAGTCCCATATCCCGCGGATCCTCCTGAAGCTGGAGTCGAGGGACCGTACCCAGCTGGTCGTGCTCGCCTACGAGAGCGGCCTGGTGGTGCCCGGGCAGCCCGCCGGGTTTGGCGGCCCCAGTCCCCGGAAGCACGCTCCGGACGCAAAGCCAGGCCGCCCGCTGGGATAACCGGTCTTGGTCGGGTTGCGGAAGCAGAACGTCCGGGACCGCGGTTAGCGTCGGGTCCATGACCGATACACCGTGGGAGCCGCCGCTGGCGGGAACCGAGCTGACCCAGCTGACCGGGGCGCTGGAGCGGGGCCGGACGATCTTCCGCTGGAAAGCGGACGGGCTGGACGCCGCCGGGCTGAGCCAGCGCACCGGCCGCTCGTCGCTGACGCTGGGCGGACTGCTCAAGCACCTCGCGCTGGTCGAAGACCACTACTTCACCAGCCGCTTCGACGGGACCGGGCCTGGCGGCCCGTGGCCGGA
>DASWUW010000487.1:0-5620 GCA_036406335.1 Trebonia sp. | reverse complement strand
CCCGGATGACTGCCGGGTGCGTGGGCGTGTCGGTATCGGGCCGGTTAGGCACGATCACGGTGTCCGCGTCCTCGATGTCGCCGAGGCGGCCGGCGCCGCCGATGGTGAACATCGCGTCGCGTACGGCCACCCGGCGCTTGGGGGTGACGACGCGGAACCGGTAGAGCTCGCGGCCGATCTCCGGGCGCCGCCGGGCACCGAAAACCTCGCACGTGCAGGCCAGCTCGAAGGGATTGGAACCCTCGTCAGCAATCAGGACAACCGATCGCAGGCCGGTTGCGCGAGATTAGTCATACTCACATCTGCCGGCGTCGGCGTCGGCTTGGTCCTGCTCGGCCAGCTTGGCGTCAAGTTCGGCGTAAGAATCGGCCTCGACCGTCGCGGCCCAAATTCCGTCGTTACGCCGAGGTGCGCCAGTGCGGATCCGCGTAGCAGTCGGGCGGCTGGTCCAGATGCTCCAGCCGGGGTGCCTGCGCGCCAGTGCCGCAGCGTTCTGAACGTCTTCCGTCATCGCGTTCACGGCCTGGGGCTGCCAAGACGGGTTTTCCACTGCGGGTTACCTCCCGTGTATTCGCGGTGCGCCCCGCTGCCGCTTCCGTGAACTGGTGCGCGCCGTTCTGACGGCGGCGGGGCGTAGTCACGACACTGCGGGAACGTGACCGGCAAGAACAGTGGTATGGCACACTAATACTTATGGAAGGCACATCTGGCAGCGGTCTGGCAGAGCACTTCGGGAAGCAGCTGCGACGCGACCGGCTCTCTCACGGCTGGTCGATCGCGGAGCTGGCCCGGCGCATGGACGGCGTGAACGGCGCGCACCTGGGACGGGTGGAAAACGGGAAGCGCCCGCCCACGTTCCGGCTGGCCGCCAGGTGCGATGCGGTGTTCCCCGAACGCAAGGGGTGGTACTCGGCGTTCCTCGAAGACGTCCGCAAGTCCCCCGAGATCCCGGCCACGTTTCGCTCGTGGTCCGACTACGAGGAACGGACGGCCACGCTCCGCGTCTGGATGCCGGGCATCGTCGACGGCCTGGTGCAGACTGCCGAGTACGCGGCGGCCATGATCGCCACGTCCCCCGGGGTCACCCCCGCGACGGCCAGCAGCAGGCTGGCCAGCCGGATGGAACGCCAGCGGCGCGTCCTAGGCCACGCGGACGCCCCCAGGGCCACGCTCCTGGTCGACCAGCTGGCCCTGTACCGCCAGGTGAGCTCACCTGAGGTCATGGCCGGCCAGCTGCGGAAACTAGCCGAGGTCGCCGCCCTCCCGAACATTACGGCCCAGGTGATGCCCGCGATCGAGCATCCCGCCCTGGCCTCCGGGTACGTGCTGACCGACGACGCGGTGTGGTGCGAGCACCTGGCATCCGGAGGCACATTCACCGACCCCGATATCGTGTCGAACGTCGCAGCGAGACACGATAGCCTGCGGGCGGAGTGCTTCAGGGCGAGCGAATCCCTGCGATTGATCGAGAGGCTAGGCGAGGTATGGGCACGTGGCGTAAATCCTCTTACTCAACCGGCGACGGGGGCCAGTGCGTAGAAGTGGCATCCGCCGATGGCATAGCAGTCCGCGACACCACTCACCGCGACGGCACGGTCCTGACCATGTCGGCCGACGCCTGGACAAAGTTCACCGCATCACTTCGGTAATAGAGACATGCGTGAACTTCTCGTCATCGGCATGGGCCCGGGGCACCCGGACCAGATAACCGTTCAGGCGGTGCGGGCCCTCAACCGGGCGGACGTGCTCTTCCGCATCGACAAGGGCGACGAGAAGTCCGGGCTCAACGCGGCCCGGGACGAGATCCTGCGGCAGCACGTTACCCGCGAGTCCTACCGGGTGGTGGACATCCCCGAGCCGCCGCGCGACCGGTCGCCGTCGCTGACCGCGGACGGGTACCAGGGCGCGGTCGGCGACTGGCACGCGGCGCGGGCCGAGCTGATCGCCCGCGCGGTCGAAGCCGAGCTCGGGCCGGACGGGACCGGGGCGTTCCTGGTGTGGGGCGACCCGTCGGTGTACGACTCGATGCTGCGGATCGTCGACCGGGTGCTGGCGCTGGGCACCGTCGCGTTCGGCTGCACCGTGATCCCCGGGGTAACCAGCGTGCAGGCGCTGGCCGCGGCGCACCGCATCCCGCTGAACCGGGTCGGCGAGCCGATCCACATCACCCCGGCCCGGCGGCTGGCCGAGCTGCCCGAGCCGGGGCTGCCCGACGGGCTGGACAGCGCGGTGGTCATGCTGGACCGCGGGTTCACCGCGGCCGGGTTCGCCGAGCCGGGCCTGGAGGTCTTCTGGGGCGCCTACCTCGGCACGGCGGACGAGGTGCTCGTCTCCGGGCCGCTGGCCGAGGTCAGCGAGGAGATCACCGCGACCCGGGCCGAGCTGCGGGCCCGGCACGGCTGGATCATGGACACCTACCTGGTCCGCCGGGACCAGGATCCAGGCGGCCGTGATCGTGGGTCATCGGCGGCGAATAGCGCCGATTCTGACCCACGATCATGAACTAGATCAGAGCCGAAGCGAAGGCCCGGCCTTGGTCAGTGCGCGGAACGGTCCCGGGCGACTGAGTACAGGTGACTGTCCCGGAAGCCTTCGGCGGCCAGCACCCGGCCGACGATGATCACCGCGGTGCTGCGCACGCCGGCCGCAAGAACCTGGGCGGCGATGTCGGCCAGGGTGCCGCGCAGGATCACCTCCCGCTCCTGGGTGGCGTAGGCGACGACCGCGACCGGGCAGCCGGGACCGTAAGGCGGGATCAGCTCGGCGACTACCTGCTCGATCCGCTGCACGGCCAGGTGCAGCACCAGGGTCGCGCCGGTCGCGCCCAGGCTGGCCAGGTCCTCGCCGGGGGGCATGGCCGAGGCCCGGTGCGCGATCCGGCTGAGCACCACCGTCTGGCCGACCTCCGGCACGGTCAGCTCGCGGCGCAGGGCGGCCGCGGCGGCGGCGAACGCGGGGACCCCGGGGGTGATGTCGTAGCCGATGCCGGCCCGGTCGAGACGCCGGGCCTGCTCGGCGACGGCGCTGAAGACGGCGGGGTCACCGGAGCACAGCCGGACCACGTCCTGGCCGCGGGCGTCGGCGTCGGCGATGGCCCCGATGATCTCGTCCAGGGTGAGGTCGGCGGTGTCGATCAGCACCGCGCCGGGCGGGCAGTGCGCCAGGACCTCGGCGGGCACCAGGCTGCCGGCGTAGAGGCAGACCGCGCACTGCTCGAGCAGCCGCTGGGCGCGGACGGTGATCAGGTCGGCGGCGCCGGGCCCGGCCCCGACGAAGTGGACGGTCACGGGCACTCCCTTACTGGCGCACTGGCTTACTGGCGGACGGACCACTGCACGACCGGCAGGGCCGGCCGCCAGGCGGTGAAGCTGCCGACCTGGCCCGCTCGTTCCACGCCGATCCTGGTGAGCCTACCGCCGCGCCGCTGCCGCCACTGCGCCAGGACGGCCTGCCCCTCGATGGTGACCGCGTTGGCGACCAGCCGCCCGCCCGGGCCGAGCGCGTCCAGGCAGGCCTGCACGAGCCCGTCGGCGGTGACGCCGCCGCCGATGAAGACCGCGTCCGGCGCGGGCAGCCCGGCCAGCGACTGCGGCGCGGACCCGGCCACCACCGTCAGCCCGGGCACGCCGAGGGCGGCCGCGTTGCGGGCGATCCGTTCCTGCCGGTCGGCCCGCGGCTCGACCGCGATCGCCCGGCTGGCCGGGTGCACCCGCATCCACTCGATGCCGATGCTGCCCGACCCGGCGCCCACGTCCCACAGCAGCTGCCCCGGGACCGGGACGAGGGCGGCCAGCGCCAGGGCGCGCAGTTCCCACTTGGTGATCTGGCCGTCGTGCTCGAACGCGTCGTCCGGCAGGCCGGGCACCCGCGGCAGCGGGGCGGTGGCGGGATCGAGCCGGCACTCGACCGCGATGATCGCCAGGCGGCTGTGCGGCCCGCCCTCGGCCGGGGCGACGACCTCGCCCGCGGCGCCGAGGTCGGCCAGCAGCGTCACCGGGCTGGCCCCGAAGCCGCGGGCGGCGAGCAGTTCCCGGATTTCCGCCGCGGCCGCTTCCGAAGCGGTGAGCGCGAGCACCCGCCGGCCCGGCTGCAGCAGCGGCAGCAGCAGCTCGCGCGGGCGGCCGACCAGGCTCATCACGTCCACGTCGTCCAGCGGCCAGCCGAGCCGGGCGGCGGCCAGCGACACCGACGACGGGTGCGGCAGCACCCGCACCCGCTCCGGGCCGAGCAGCCGTACCAGGGTGGCGCCGATGCCGTAGAACATCGGGTCGCCGCTGGCCAGTATGACCAGCGGCTGATCCTGGCCGCCGTCGACCAGTCCGGTCAGGCCGGGCTGCAGCGGGCTGGGCAGCGGGACCCGTTTCCCGGGGACGTCGTCCGGCAGCAGCGCCAGCTGGCGGGGGCCGCCGACGACCGCCGCGGCCCGCCGGATCGCGTCCTGCGACGCGGGCGGCAGACCCGGCCAGCCTTCGGCGCCGATGCCGGCCACGGTCACGATCTGGGCAAACACGCCTTTTAGTTTGCCCTACTGTGAACCCTTTTTCTCCTGACGTTCCTGGCCAAGCACATCCCGGGACCGACAGCAGGACAAAAAGAGTTCATGTGAGAGGATGGCAGGCGATCGGCTGCCGAGGAACTCCGGTGCGAATCCGGGGCGGTCCCGCCACTGTGACCCGCCGCGCGTGCGGCGGGAAGCCAGGCCATCGGTGTCCGTGCCGTCGGGCGACTGCCCGGCGGTCGTCGCTGTCGGCGGGCGCGGATACCCGCCGGGTGAAGGTGCGGGTACTTGACCCAGTTTCCGTTCAGTGCGGTCGTCGCGATGGACGACATGCGCCTGGCGCTCATTCTCAATGCCGTCTCGCCGGCGATCGGCGGTGTCCTCGTCCGCGGGGAGAAGGGGACCGCGAAGTCGACCGCGGTGCGCGCGCTGACCGCGGTCCTGCCGCCGGTCGACGTGGTGGCCGGCTGCCGGTTCTCCTGCTCGCCGGACGCGCCCGACCCGGGATGCCCGGACGGGCCGCACTCCCCCGGGCCTGACTCCGGCACCGGCACCGAAACCCGCCCGGCGCGGCTGGTGGAGCTGCCGGTAGGCGCGACCGAGGACCGGCTCACCGGGTCCCTCGACATCGGGCGGGCGCTCACCGAGGGGGTCACCTCGTTCCAGCCGGGGCTGCTCGCCGCCGCGCACCGGGGCGTGCTGTACGTGGACGAGGTCAACCTGCTGCACGACCACCTGGTCGACCTGCTGCTGGACGCGGCCGCCCTGGGCACCAACTACGTGGAGCGGGACGGGGTGTCGGTGCGCCACGACGCGCGGTTCCTGCTCGTGGGGACCATGAACCCGGAGGAAGGCGAGCTGCGGCCGCAGCTGCTGGACCGGTTCGGGCTCACCGTGGAGGCGGCCGCGCCGCGCGACCCGGCGAGCCGGGCCGAGGTGGTGCGCCGCCGGATCGCCTTTGACGCCGGGCCGGACGCGTTCGCGGCCCGGTTCGCGGACCCGGAGGCGGCGCTGGCCGCCGCCATCGCCGCCGCCCGCACCCGGCTGCGCGCGGTCGTGCTCGCCGACGATGCCCTGGAGCGGATCGCCGGGGTCTGCGCCAGCTTCGACGTGGACGGGCTG
>DASWUW010000486.1:0-2762 GCA_036406335.1 Trebonia sp. | reverse complement strand
CCCTTGGCAGTTGCTGTAGCCGGTCACCGTGTCGGTGCCGGGAACGGTCAGCTGGAAGCCGAACGGCACGCCGTGCTGGAGCGCGGTGATCAGGGTGAACAGTTTGGAGGACGAGCCGGTCTGTATACCGGCCCCGCCGCCGTACTGGGAGTTGACCGCGTAGTCGACCTCGGTCTGCCCGTTGCCGGTGCCGTAGGACCGGTCTTCGGCGATCGCCAGCACCTTGCCGGTGCCGGGCTGGATCAGTACCTCGGTGGCGGCGTTGTGCGAGGGGTTGTAGGTCTTGGAACTTGAGGGGAGCACGTAGTTGACGGCGTGCGTCGCCGACGCCTGGTCCTTCTCGCTGACCGTGGTGTAGATCTTCAGGCCGCCGGTGGCGAGCAGCTTGGCCCGCGCCTCCGTGCTGGAGCCCAGCTGGCTGTCGAGCAGCAGCGTGTGCATCACGTAGTCGCAGAAGAAGGCGTTGTCGCCGACCGTGTTGGCGGTGCAGCCGCTCTGCAGGGTCCCCGGGTGCAGCACCAGCTTCTGCCGCACGAACCCGGGCAGGTCCCGGGTGCCGAGCTTGGTCGGGTTGGTCGCCGTGATACGGGCCAGAACGGTGTTACGCCGCTCGAGCGAGACCGCGGGGAAGGTCTCCGGGTCGTACCCGCTCGGGTTCTCCACGATGCCGGCCAGCGTGGCCGCCTGCAGCAGGGTCAGCTTGGCGGCGGTGGTGCTGAAGTAGGTCTCCGCCGCGGCCTCGACGCCGTAGGCGCCGCTGCCGAAGTACGCGTCGTTCAGGTACCCGGCCAGGATGTCTTGCTTCGACATGGTGTGCGCGATCTGGACCGCCATCCGCAGCTGGTCGATCTTGCGGGACAGGGTCTGCGCGGTCGCCGCCTGCTGCGCCGCCTTGTTGTCGGCCGACTGCAGGAGGAGCACGTTCTTGACGTACTGCTGCTCGAGCGTGGACCCGCCCTGCACCGGCTTGTGCTCCACGTCGTTGACCAGCGCCCGGAGCGTGCCCTTGACGTCCAGCGCCCCGTGCGCCCAGAAGCGGTCGTCCTCGATCGCGACGATCGCTACCAGCATGGTCTGCGCGATCTGGTCGTAGGGGACAGGCTGCCGGTTGATGCCGGTGTACTTCTCGCCCGGGCCGAGGTCTACCCCGTAGAGGTAGGTGATCAGGTGGCCGCTGCTGTCGTAGATGGCGGACCGCTGCGGGAGCCCGGAAGAGCTGATCGACTGGGTGGTGAACTTGTCCGAGGTGTTCCGGACCAGGATGCCGCTGACCGCCACTACGGGCAGCGCCAGCGCCGCCACGAGCACCCCGGCGAGCCCCGCCATCAGAAGGAGGCGCCCGACCGAGTTTGTCTTGCTGGCCGTCCAGTTCAAGAGCTGCTGCACGCGTCATAGAGTACGCGGGCATTCACGGTACTACCCGCACTAAGCCTGGTCTCAGGCCAACATGCTGGCAGTTTCGTTACTCAGGGTATCCGTGCGAGCCGCAAGTGACTACGACCCATCCTGTACATAGCCCATCAGGACTATCTCTGAAATGACCATACCGGGTCTTGGCAGGAGTGCCCTCACTTCCGTAAGTTCCTTGATCACGAACCGATAACCGTGATCGGGTGGCCGCACACCCCGCACGGAAGGCAATCCGTCACTGTAGACCGCCCGGGCACACGTGTGCCCGGCGATCAAGAGGAGTTGGGCACATGTGGATCACCGACTGGACCACACGCGCCGCCTGTAAAGGCACTGATCCGGACGAGCTGTTTGTCCAGGGGGCGGCCCAGAACCGCGCCAAGCTCATCTGCCGGGGATGCCCAGTACGCACCGAGTGCCTTGCGGACGCACTCGACAACGGCATTGAATTCGGTGTCTGGGGCGGAATGACCGAACGCGAGCGCCGCGCCCTGCTGCGCCGCAGGCCCGACGTCAAGTCGTGGCGGGAACTGCTCGAGAGCGCCCGGGACACCTACGAGCGTCAGGGTATCGACGAGCTCGTGGTGAGTGCCTGAGCCCAGGTGCTCTTTTCGCCGGCGTAACTGGTCGCCGGGTCGGCAATGGCGCCGGCCGAAGCCAGTTTTCGCAGCCGGGGGCGACCCCTCAACCCCGGCCTTCATCCCCCTGGGGTGAAAACCTCGCCGACGCGGCGCAGACCAGTGAGGTCGTGCACGTCTTCGGGCAGGGCGGGCACCTCGACGACCGGGACCGCCGGATGGGTGGACAGGAACGAGCCGGCTACCCGCTGCTCCCGCACCCCCAGGTTCATCCGCTCAGCGTGCAGCCGCAGCGCCGCCGCGGTCAGCGCGGCCGCCGAAGAGCTAGCGGACGGGTCCGGGCCGGTATCCCCGGCCAGGCTGGCGGCTTCCAGGGTCTCGGCTGCGGCAACCGAGCGCGCGGCGCTCAGCTGACTGCCGCCCGCGGTGTGCACGCGGTTGAGGATCAGTCCGGCGAGCGGCATCCGCTCCTCGGCCAGCCGCTCGACAAAGTACGACGCTTCCCGCAGCGCGTCCGGCTCCGGCGTGGCGATCACCAGGAACGACGTACCCGGCGCCTGCAGCAGCCGGTAGGTAGCATCCGCGCGTTCCCGGAACCCGCCGAACATCGTGTCGAAGGCGGTGACGAACGTCTGCGCGTCCCGCAGCACCTGCGCGCCCAGGATCTTGGTTATCGTGCCCGTCATCACCGAGAAGCCGGCGTTGAGGACCCGCCCGAACGGACGGCCCGCCTTTACCGGGGCGGTCAGTATCTTGATCAGCCGGCCGTCGAGA
>DASWUW010000485.1:0-2312 GCA_036406335.1 Trebonia sp. | reverse complement strand
GGATTGCCCGCAAATCCCAGCTTCAACGTGCCGAACACGAACCCGCCGGGGTGGTTGCAAGTTCATCAGCCGCTCGGCGCGAAGGAAATCAAACAGCTCAACGATTCGTTCAATCTGAGGGTGGAGGCCGTGCAAGCGGTCGACCGCATGATCGGCGACATGATGGCGAAGCTTGCACAGAGCGGGCTCGATAAAAATACCTATATCGTTTTCAGCTCCGACAACGGCTACCACATGGGCGAGTACCGGCTCAACCCCGGCAAGCAGACGGCGTTCGACACCGACATCAACGTGCCGCTGATCGTCAGCGGGCCCGGCGTGCCGGCCGGCCGCACCGCGCCCCAGCTCGCCTCCAACATCGACCTCAACCCGACGCTGCTGACGCTGGCAGGCCTGCCAGTGCCCGCGACCGTCGACGGACACAGCCTGGCCGGCATCTGGCACGGGCAGAATCCAGCCGGCTGGCGGCAGGCCATCCTCATCGAGCACCACGGTCCCGACAACATCCCCGGCGACCCGGACCGGCAGGACAGGGCAAGCGGCATCCCGCCGTCCTACGAGGCGGTGCGGACGGCGGCGGCGCTGTACGTGGCCTATGACAACGGCGACCGGGAGTACTACGACACCACCACCGACCCGTATGAGCTCGACAACATCGTCAGCCACGGGGTGCCCGGCAACCTGGGCAGTGCGCTTAAGGCAATGGAGAATTGCCATAGCGGCGCTGCCTGCTGGGCCGCTGCCCACCTGAGCAATCCGTAGAGACCTGCCGATCGGGCTGGTGAAGCCGGGCCCGGCGAACTTGCCGCCACCGGGCAGCTGCCGGGCAGGTCCGTTCCCCGCCCGGCAGCGGCGGGCGCTCAGCCCTGGTAAGGGTCGGGCGGGATGACGTTGGTGTAGCTGATGGACAGGTACAGGTCCTCGTCGAAGGCGCCGGAGGCCTGGCGCCAGGCCGATTCGAGGGTGGCGCCGGTCTTCGGGTTCTCGAACGTCTGCACGTCGGTCTTGCCCACGGTGTCGACCCGGCTGATCTCCACCGCGGGGCGCCCGGAGCTGTCGGCCGCCCCCGGTTTGACCGTCACCCCGGGGGTGGCCGCGAGCACCTGGTAAAGCGCCGAGCGCAGCGCCGGGCTGAGGTGCGGCTCCCACAGCAGGTCGGCGGCCTGCTCGAACACCAGGTCATCATCGGTCGGCTGCGGGCCCCTGACGAGGGGGACCGGACTGCCGGGGTGCTGCTGCCGCTCTAGCTTCAGCTTTTCCTGCCGGAACTGGTCGGCCTGAACCTGCTGCTGCTTCGCCTGGGCCAGCAGCACGGCCCGCAGCCCGCCCGTAGTGGTGGGCATGGCGTCCAGCTGCTTGACGGCCGGGGAAGTCCCGGGCGCGGTCTTCAGCACGGCGGGCGGCGCCGGGGTGCCGCTCTCACCCGAGACCGTAATGTCCTGGTACTCGAGGCCGCCGCCGGTAACCGTGTCGATCACGCTCGTCTTCCCGCCGGTCTCGCTGCTGCCGGCGTTGGCGGTGAACGCCTTCTCCCGGAGCACCACGTACCGGCCCGACGGCCGGGGGACAGCGGCGGCGGCGGCGCTCAGCCCGAACAGCGTCTGCTGCGCGGCGGTCAGCCGAGCCGGGCGCGCCTGGCCGGTGCCGGAGGCGGCAGCCGTGCCGCTCCCGGCGGGCACCGCTCAACGTGATCTGAGATGCCGTCGTCTAGGTGAGTGACGGCGATTTCAGGAGGCTAGGTGGACAGAAAGCAGGAACGTGCTTTCGAGGAGTTCGTGGCCGGGTCCGGTGATGCGCTGCTGCGGCTGGCGACGCTGCTCACTTCCGATCAGGGCCTGGGCGAGGACGTGTACCAGGAGACACTGCACCGGCTGGCCGCCCGCTGGGCGCGGGTGGACAACCCGCGGGCGTTCTGCCGGCGGGTGATGCACAACCTCGTGATCGACCAGGGGCGTCTGCAGCGGCGCCAGGTGGCCCAGGTCCGGCTGGCCGAAGGGCACGACGACTACGACCCGCGGTCCGCCGATTCCGCGTTGGCGGCCGAGCTGCGCCCGGTGCTGCTGACCGCGCTGCCGTGGCCCAGCTGCGCGAGCAGCCCGGGATCAGCGCCCTTTTTAACCATGCCGTACCCAGCACGACGATCCGGAGGGTCCGTTATGCCGCCAGTTGACGAGGACATCATGCGCGAGCTGATGACCCGGGCCACCGCCGACCTGTTCGCCCCGGCCGCCGCGGCGGCCGGGGCCATCCGGCGGCAGCGCCGGCACCGGCTGCGGAACCGCGCGCTCGGCGCGGCGGGGACCGCCGCCGCG
>DASWUW010000484.1:0-2096 GCA_036406335.1 Trebonia sp. | reverse complement strand
GGACGCGAGCGGCCGTCCCGGAGTGGAAGACCTAGTCGACTACATCGAGTCCCAGGACGAGATCGACCCGGGTGAGCGGGCGATGGTGCGCTCGGTGGTCGAGCTGGGCGACACGATCGTCCGCGAGGTAATGGTGCCGCGCACGGACATGGTGTTCATCGAGCGCGACAAGACCCTGGACCAGGCGCTGTCGCTGGCGCTGCGCAGCGGCTTTTCCCGTATCCCGGTGACCGGCGAGTCCACCGACGACATCGTGGGGATCGCCTACCTGAAGGACATGGTCGCCTGGATGCACTCTCATCCCGGGGAGGACGAGTCCGGCCAGCTGGAGAAGGTTATCCGCCCGGCGACCTACGTACCCGACTCCAAGCCGGTCGACGAGCTGCTGCGGCAGATGCAGCAGCAGCGGATTCACGCGGCGATCGTCATCGACGAGTACGGCGGCACCGCCGGGCTGGCCACGATCGAGGACATCCTCGAGGAGATCGTGGGGGAGATCGCGGACGAGTACGACAACGAAAGCGCCCCGGTCGAGTGGCTCGACCCGGATACGGCGCGGGTGCTGGCCCGGCTGCCGGTGACTGATCTTGAGGAGCTGTTCGGGGTCACCGTAGACGCCGAAGACGTGGAGACGGTAGGCGGCCTGCTGGCCCACGGGCTGGGCCGGGTGCCCATCGCCGGGTCGGAGGTTACCGTCGCCGGCCTGCGGCTGACCGCCGAGAACCTGGCCGGCCGGCGCAACAAGCTGGGCACGGTCCTCATCGAGCGCGTCCCGGACGACTCGTTACACTCAGCTGCGTGAGCGATGCGACTGCCGGGGCCGACCTCGACCCGGAGGATCAGAAGATCATCACCCTGGCCCGGTCGACCCGGGTTCGGGTGGCCGCGTCCGAGGGCGCGGCGGTCCGCGACGAGACGGGCCGGACCTACACCGCCGCGGCGGTAGCGCTGCCGTCGCTGCGGCTGTCCGCGCTGCGGCTCGCGGTCGCGATGGCCGTCTCCAGCGGGGCCGAGTCCCTGGCGGCCGCCGCCCTGGTCAGCGACTCCGACCCTGATCCGGGGGACCTGGCCGCGGTTCGCGACCTCGGTCCGGCGGCGCCGGTCTTCCACGTCGCCCCGGACGGGACGCTGCGCGCGACCCTCGTCCCGTAACCGCTTTTCCGCCCCCCGCGGTCAGTGCCGCCGGGGCAGCCGGACCGGGCGGTCCGGGATGTCGCCGCCCAGCAGCCGTTCCATGAGACCGGCCAGCGCGGGCGCGGGCGGGGCGGTGACCTCGGTCGCCGCGCGCAGCTCGGCCACGCTCCACCAGCGGTGCCCGGTGATCATGGAGCGTTCCAGCTCCTCCTGCCCCGCGGTGTCAACGGCCGCCTTCGGAACCGGCAGGAAGAAGAACGTGTGGGCACCCAGGTAGAGCCGCCCGTCGTAGCCGGTGAAGTGGCTCGCCGAAGTCGCCACCACCGGGCCGAGCTCCGCCTCCGTGCAGGCGAACCCGGTCTCCTCGGCCAGCTCGCGAACCGCCGCGGCCCGCACCGTCTCGCCCCGCTGGACTCCGCCCCCCGGGGTGAACCAGTAGGTCTTCCTGGCGTCGTTGTCGTCGGCGGCGCGCAGGAGCAGCACCCGCTCGTCCGGATCGACGACGAGCAGCCGCGCCGTCGGCCGCCAGATCGGCGTCATGCTGGCGTGAGAGGCCGCGATACCGGACATGCTGGCCCGTCCTTCCGTGAATAGCTGTGGCCGCGATGCACGACAATCAAAGGATGAACCCGCCGCGAGTGATCGAGAAGCGCCAGTGACCGAGAAGAAGGCCCGGCGCGACACGGCGAAGCGCCCCGCGGGCGGCGGTGCGTCGGCCACCGCGACCGCGCCAGTCCGCACGACCGCGCCGGACACCGGGACCGCGCCGGCGACCGGGACCGCGCCGGCGACCGGGACCGCGCCGGCCACCCCGCCGTTCCTTTCCGGGTTCGCCTGCCTGGTCGGCCGTCCCAACGTGGGCAAGTCCACCCTGACCAACGCTCTGGTCGGGACCAAGGTAGCGATCACCAGCGACCGCCCGCAGACCACGCGTCGGGTGATCCGCGGCATCGTGCACCGGC
>DASWUW010000483.1:0-2266 GCA_036406335.1 Trebonia sp. | reverse complement strand
CAGCCGGTGGCGCGCCGCCTTCTTCGTGCTCGCCGTCCTGGCCGTCGTGACCGGAGTCGGCTGGGCCCTGCTCGGCAACCGGCTGCTTGTCGTCCGGTCGGTCTCGGTCACCGGAACCCGCCTGGTGACCCAGGCACAGGTGCTCGCGGCGGCGGATGTTCCCCTCGGCACGCCGTTGCTGAGCGTCGACGCCGGGTCGGTAACGCGCCGGGTGGAGGCGATCAGCCAGGTGGCGTCGGCCACCGTCAGCCGGAACTGGCCGGATCACCTGGTCATCACCGTAACCGAGCGGGTTCCGGTCATGGCGGTCCGGATGGCGGGCGGCGGCTACGACCTGGCCGACCCGGCCGGGGTGGTCGTGCGCTACGCCAAGGCCAAGCCGGCCGCGCTTCCGCTGCTGGTGATCTCGGTGGCCGGCCGCGAACTGCGCGGCAACCTGGCCGCCACTACCGCCGCGGCGGTGCTCGCCGAGCTCCAGCCGTCTCTGGCGCGCCAGGTAGCGAAGGTCAGCGCCGCTCCTGTCGCGGCGGGAACCGAGCAGGTGACCCTGTCGCTGCGGGACGGGAAGACGGTCGTGTGGGGGAGCCCGGGCAACGCCGCGCAGAAGAACCGCGAACTCGCGGTCTTGCTGCCGGGCGACGCGAAGCACATCGACGTCAGCTCGCCGGGTACGGTCGTCACCCGGTGATCCCCGGACCGCGGCGATCTCCGGGTTACGGAAAAGCAGCCGCTATATCGGCGAAGCCGAACAACTGCTTCCCCGGGGCCGGTAATCCTGGGCGTCCCCTCCCGCCGTGACCGCAAGTGCTGAGGTCCGAGACCTGCCGGACGTGGTTTTGGCTGATGTGGGACGCGACACGCAGGCACGGGCCGCGTGGCTAGTTGACCACGCTCCCTCGCCACCCTACTGTCCCTATCAATCGTAACGAAGATAAAACTCTAAATGTCAACCTGAAGGTGAAACCTGACGGCCGCCTAGTTGCAGTTTCGCAATTAGGTGTTGGCGGCGGGTGGTCACCAATGGCCGTGAATTCCGTAGGCTTAGCAACGGGGCGAGCGCGGGCAGGCCAGGCGAACGTCCGCCAGCGGGCGGAACGCAGGGCCGGCCGGCGCGACCGGTCACAGGCAGTAGCAGGGCACGACCGGCGTCAGGGCGCGCCGTGCGAGCGGGAACCGCGAGCGCGAGCGCCAGGGCAAGGTAGCAGGCGAGCGGAAAGGTACCCTCCTCGTGGCAGCACCGCAGAACTATCTGGCGGTCATCAAGGTCGTCGGAATCGGCGGGGGCGGCGTTAACGCCGTCAATCGCATGATCGAAGAGGGACTCAAGGGCGTCGAGTTCATCGCGATTAACACCGACGCGCAGGCCTTGCTGATGAGCGACGCCGACGTCAAGCTTGACGTCGGCCGGGAACTGACCCGCGGGCTCGGCGCCGGAGCGAACCCGGACGTCGGCGCTCAGGCCGCCGAAGACCACCGCGAGGAGATCGAAGAGGTGCTCAAGGGCGCCGACATGGTCTTCGTCACCGCGGGTGAGGGCGGCGGCACCGGTACCGGCGGAGCGCCGGTGGTCGCGAACGTGGCCCGCTCCCTGGGCGCGCTCACCATCGGTGTCGTGACGCGGCCGTTCGGCTTTGAGGGCAAGCGCCGCGCCGTCCAGGCGGAGACCGGCATTGAGCGGCTGCGGGCCGAGGTCGACACGCTGATCGTCATCCCCAACGACCGCCTGCTGTCCATCTCCGACCGTCATGTCTCCGTCCTGGACGCGTTCAAGGCGGCCGACCAGGTGCTGCTGTCCGGTGTTCAGGGCATTACCGACCTGATTACCACGCCCGGGCTGATCAACCTCGACTTCGCCGACGTGAAGTCGGTCATGTCCGGCGCCGGCTCCGCGCTGATGGGCATCGGTTCCTCCCGCGGCGACGACCGCGCGGTGGCCGCGGCCGAGATGGCCATCTCCTCGCCGCTGCTCGAGGCGTCCATCGACGGTGCCCACGGTGTCCTGCTGTCCATCCAGGGCGGCTCCGACCTCGGGCTGTTCGAGATCAACGAGGCCGCGCAGCTCGTCGCCAACTCGGCCGCGGTCGATGCCAACATCATCTTCGGCGCGGTGATCGACGACGCCCTCGGCGACGAGGTGCGGGTGACCGTGATCGCGGCCGGCTTCGACGAGCAGCGGCCCGGACGCCAGGCTCCGGCGGCCGTGCTCCAGACGGGCAACCGCACGGTGACGGGCCCGGGCAACGCCAACGCCGGCGCGAGCCCGGTC
>DASWUW010000482.1:0-1651 GCA_036406335.1 Trebonia sp. | reverse complement strand
GTGACCGCGATCTCGGCGCGCAGCGGCAGGCCCGCGCGGACCCGCTCGGTCGCCACCCACACCGCCGCGTCGCGGAACGCGTCCTCACTGACGGCCTGGATCGCCTCGTAGGCGGGCCCGGTCGAGGCCAGACTCCGTGCGTAGATCTGGGGATCGGCGAACTCGAGAGCGAACGGCACCTCGATTCGCCGGATGTCGACGAAGCCGGACCTGGCCAGCAGGTCCTCACCTACACCCGGTCTACCCAGGGCGACCATCGCCGCCTGGTTCGCGACGGCGGGCGGGTGGGCCAGCCGGAACGGGCTCAGTGCCCACGCGCCGGGGGAGGCCTTGATGTGCCCCCACACGGTCAGGCCGAGGCGTCCGCCGGGCGCGAGGACGCGGTGGATCTCCGTGACTGCGTCCGGTGTGGTGCCCCACACCCCGCGGAAGCTCGTGACCACGTCGAACGATCCCGCGTCCCACGGCAGCGCGTGCATGTCCCCGACCCGGATGTCGGCGTCGGGGCTGCGGTCGCGGGCGACCGCAATGAGCCGGGCGGACGCGTCGATGCCTGCGCAGACCGCTCCGCGGATCCCGGCGAGCTCAAGGGCAAGCCCGGAACCGCAGGCGACGTCGAGCAGCCGGTCCCCGTCGCCCACCCCCAGCCGGTGGTGCACGGCCACGTACTCGCGGCAGTTGGCGGGTTCGGACAACGTCGCGAAGTCGGCTGCCGACCGGCCCCAACCTTCGTCGACGCCGCGCCATCCCTGGGTCTGCTCCCCGACCGTCATGCGGCCTCCTTTGTTCTGCGGAGTTGCTCCGTGAGGTGGGTGCTCAGCAGCCGGGCGTCCGCGCCGACACCGGCGAGCAGGTTCGAGCCGCGGCGCCGGGTGAAGGGCAGCCCGAGCACGTACATGCCGGGCACTCCGAGCACGCCGCCATCGTGGCTGATCGCGCCGCGGTGGTCGAGCAAGGCCGGGTCGAGCCAGGGGTAGCGCGGCCGGTGTCCGGTGGCCCACACCACCGTCGAAAACCGGGCCAGGTCCAGTTCGGTCACGACCGTGGGCTGGGACGTCGGCGCCGGACGGTCGGGTGGCCCGACCAGGTCCCGCAAGTCGTGCTCGTCGATGTAGGCGTCGATGCGGTCCAGCAGTCGGGCCTGCTTGAGATCGGCCGCCTTGACCAGGTTGGCCAACGAACCGGAGAACTGGGCCCGGAACCGCGCACCGCCCCGGGCCACCCCGACGAAGCGGCCGGTGAGCCCGACGCCCGCCGCGGACAGTGCGGCCAGATCGAGGTCGCGCCGCTGTGGTGTGCCCGCCAGTTGCAGCGACGGCAGCCGCCGCGCCCTGACCAGGTCCGGCACCTCGTCGTAGCGCTCGTCGAGGATGCCCAGTTCGTCCATCCAGCGGTAGATGTCGCGACCCCGGTAGGTCCGGGGCACCCGGACGTGGTCGCCGACGGCGACGGTGACGCCCCGCCCCGCCCGTCGCAGCTCGTCGGCGATCTGGACGCCCGATGCGGAGGCGCCCACGACCAGCACCTCACCAGGAGAGATCTGCCCCGGCTCGCGGTAGCGCAGTGCGGTGATCTGGCGAAGGTGCGCGGGGAGGTCCCGGGCGAGGGCGGGCACCCTCGGCTCGCCCTCCGTCCCGGTGGCCACGACGAC
>DASWUW010000481.1:0-2353 GCA_036406335.1 Trebonia sp. | reverse complement strand
CTGGCGCCAGCAGCCGGGCACGCCGGTCTACGGAACTCCTTACGGCGCCTTCGACGACGAGAAGGGCACGTTCGCGGAGGAGGCGGTCATCCGCGACGCGGTGGCCGCCGCGACCCGGTAAGGCATGATCACGGAGGATTTCACCCACCCTGGTGGGTGAATCCTCCGTCGGCTGCCAATGCTCCATGATCATCAATTTGCCCGGGTGCAGAAGCTATTTATCCTGGACTTATGGAGCAGGAAGCGGGCCGGATGCTGGTTCCCACGCCCGGTTACAACCGGGTCCAGGGCCGGGCGGCCGAAATCGCCCGCGGTTTCGGGTGCCCGGCCGGGGCCGGGCACGTCTTCCTCGGGATCCTGCATGCCGGGGGCCCGCCCGTCAGCGTCCTGGCGAACCTGGTCGACCTGGACCAGGCGGAGACCGCGGTCCTGGAGATCCTCCGGGGCCCGGACTACTCGCCGCCGCCGGTACCCCGGTTCCCGCTGGGCGCGGACTACGTGTTCCCGTTCGGGACGGAGATCGCCTTCGCCCGGGGTGACGACAGCCTCGAGCCTGAGCACGCCCTGCTGGCGATGGTCCGGCAGCCGCAGTCGGTCCCGGCGCGGGCCCTGGCCAGCCTGAATCGTCCGACGCTAGACGGCTAGGGCGGCCAGGTCCCGCCTCCGGACGGGAACGGCCCGGGGTCAGGCCTCGCCGCTGATGGCGGCGATAGCGGCCAGGCCGCCGCCGCGCTCCCCCCGGGTGAGCAAGCGGTAGCCGGCGTAGCCGACGACGACGATGATCAGCGACATCGCCAGCATGATGGAGCCGAGGGCGTTCAGCGCGGGGCCGCCGTTACCGCCGTGCTGCGTCGAGTAGATGATCACCGACATCGGGGTGTTGCCCGCGGTGGAGGAGAGCAGGTCGACGAGCACGAAGTCGTCGATCACGCCCGAGAAGACCAGCACCGCGCTGGCGAAGATGGCCGGGGCGAGCAGCGGGACCATGACCCGGCGCATGACCTGGAACTGGTTCGCGCCGAGGTCGGCGGCGGCCTCTTCGTACTGGCGGCCGATGGTGACCAGGCGCGCCTGGACGACGATCGCGGGCCAGCTCACGTTCCAGGTGACCAGGCCGAGGACCTCAGCCAGGGTGCCGAGGTGGACCGAGCTGAACAGCGTGGTGAAGACGAAGAACATGGAGACGCCGAAGATCAGCTCGGGGATCACGTAGGACAGGATCATCACGAAGTTGAAGGTCGACGGGACCGGGCCGCGCCAGCGGTTGATGCCGAGGGCGAAGGCCACCCCCAGTGGCACCGCGATGACCGTGGTGAGCACCGACAGGCGGACGGTCTGGATGACCGCGGCGTGCAGCTGCGGGTTGTGCAGCACCGAGTTGACCGGGTCGCCGAAGTACCAGCGCCAGGAGAAGCCCTGCCAGCTGGACTGCGACTTGCCGTTGTTGAACGAGAACAGCACCCCGATGACGATCGGGACCAGCGACCAGACCAGGTAGAGCCAGGTAAATCCCTCGAGGAACCACGGGTGCCGCCACGGGTTGCGCCAGAGCCGGCGCCGCGGTCCCGGCCGCGCCGCGCCCGGCGCGGTGGCCGGAGCGGCGGATTCGGCGGGCGGGAGGTCATCCGGCGAAGGGCCGCCGGGGGCCTTGGTCGCGGTCATGTGCGCGCCTCGCGGTTGGTGGCGATGACGTAGTAGATCATCGGGATGAGCAGGACGGCGAGGAGCAGCAGGGACAGCACCGCGCCCTGGCCTTCGAGCCCGGGAGTGGCCAGCTGTCCCTGAATCAGGTTGCCGATCATCGACGTGGAGGCCGCACCGGACAGCAGCTGGTTGGTGTAGTAGTCGCCGAGCATCGGCAGCACCGTGATCAGCAGGCCGGTCATGATCGGCTGGCGGGACAGCGGCAGCGTCACGTGCAGGAAGGTGCGGACGCGGCCGAGGCCGAGGTCGCGGCCCGCCTCGAGCAGGGCCGGCTCGATCCGGTCGAGCCCGGCGAACAGCACCATGATCAGGTACGGGATGTAGCCGTAGGCCAGGCCGAGCACCACGGTGACGGCGTGGCCGCCCAGCCAGTTCACCGGGGAGATGCCGAACCAGCCGAGCGCCTTGTTCACGTAGCCGCCGGTCGCGAGCAGGTCGATCCAGGCCAGCATCCGCATCATGTAGCTGATCCAGAACGGCGCGATCAGCAGCACCAGGAACAGTCCCTTGCGGCGCCCGGAGAACCGGGCCACGAAATACGCCGCCGGGTAGCCGATCAGCAGGCAGAGCAACGAGGCGGCCGCGGTGTAGACGACTGTGCGGAGCACGATCGGCCCGGCGAACGCCGAGCTGCCGAAGATGTCCCGCC
>DASWUW010000480.1:0-4318 GCA_036406335.1 Trebonia sp. | reverse complement strand
CCAGCATGACGGACATGACGACGGGGTTCACAGCACTCCATCCTGACAGGTTCCGGACTCGCGGCTCACGGCCGGCAGCCACAACGGTAGCCGGTGAACTTTTAGTCCGGCCCGTGTCCGGAGGTCCAGCAGGCCCCCGCGTCAGCCCCGGCCAGGGCGCACCGCAGGGGCCCGGACAAGCCGAGGGCCGCGGTCCCCGGAACCGTTGATGGTTCCGGGGACCGCGGCCCGCCCGCGCTACGGCCGCAACGTAGCGCGAGGTCCTCGGTTAGTCGTCGACTGAGATCGGTTCCTCGGTCGTGGGCGAGGCGTTGGCCGACGCGGTGACGCTCAGCTTGGAGGTCAGCGACTCCTCCAGCGGGTACGCCTCCTCGCCGTGGATCGCGACGTCGCCGATCTCCAGCTCCTCGTCGTCGAACCGGAGCTTCATCCGGAAGACGTACTTGATCACCATCCAGATAATCGCCGTGATCAGGGCGTCCCAGATGATGATGAACAGCGCCGTCTCCAGCTGCACCAGCAACTGGTGCGGATGGTGCCCGTAGAGCCAGCCCGAGCCCGCGAACGCGGCACCGCCCGGGGCGGCCGGGTACTCGATGACGTTCGGGTCCGCCAGCACGCCCACCAGCAGGCCGCCGAGGAGGCCGGCGATGCCGTGCGTGTAGACCACGCCCAGGGCGTCGTCTACCCGGTTGAACGGCCAGACGTACTTCGGCAGGGTGTACCAGGCCACCCAGACCACCGCGGAGCAGACCACCCCGATGATGATGGCGCCGAAACCGTTGACGTAACCCGCGGCCGGGGTGATACCGACCAGGCCGCAGATCATGCCGTTGAGCGCGCCCAGGAAGGTCGGCTTCTTGTCGACCGAGAAGAACATGTCCATGAGGAGCCAGATCATCATGGCCACGGCGGTCGCGAGGTTGGTGTTGACGATGGCCGCGCCGGCGTTCGAGCCCGCGAAGTACGGGTCACCGCCGTTGAAGCCGTTCCACCCCAGCCACAGCAGGCCAGCGCCCAGCGCGACGAAGAGCAGGTTGTTGGGGATCGCCCGTTCACGGTCGCGCTTGAGGCGCGGGCCGATGATCGCGGCGGACACGAAGCCGGAGGTGCCGGCCGCGAGGTGGATCACGTAACCACCGGAGAAGTCCAGGGCACCCTTGCCCGCCCAGTAGCCACCGCCCCAGATCGAGAACGCGTTCACGCAGTAGGCGAAGGTGATCCACAGCGGAACGAAGACCATCCAGGCCTTGAAGTTGACCCGGCCGAGCACCGAGCCGATGAACAGGATGGGGGTGATCGCCGCGAACACGAACTGGAAGTACTCGATCGACGCACCCGGCAGCCTGAAGCCGGTGTTGAGAATGGCGCCCGCCGAGCTCGCCGAGTACCCCGGCATAGCCGGGTCGATCAGCGGGATAGTCGCCTGGCCTTCCAGCGCATTCGCGCCCAGGATCGTCCGCGGGTCACCGACCCACTTGCCGATCAGCGGGGTGCCGAAGCCCATCTTAAAGCCCCATAGCACCCAGACTATGAGGACAAGGCCGAAGGTGACGAAAACCATGAGCGTGGTGTTCATCGCCCATTTCTTCTGCACCAGGCCGCCGTACAGCACGGCGAGAGCCGGGATGGACATAAGCCCAACCAGCGTCGCCGCCGTCATCTGCCAGGCGTTATCTCCAGCGCTCAGCCAGGTTGGATAGGGAATCACTGTGTTTGCTCCTCCAGGGGCTACCTGATATGAAGGGCCTCTCGGGTTCCAGGGTCGCCCCCCGGGCTTTGCTAGCCCCGCACCGGCCTCTCCGCGTGCTTTCATGCAACGGTTAATATTTCCCATGGCCGGGTTTCATCGGCGTTTCCCGTTTGTTACGCCAGCGGTAACGCGGCAGGTCGCTAGCCCGGCGATGTTTCGTGAATGTGTCACGATGTCCCGGCTTTTCCCGCGCAGGCAGCGGTTATCAAGCGCCACCACGGGGGCGTCACATTGCCGTAACGTTACCGGGAGCCGCGCTTGAGCTACCGGGCGGCGCGCCGTACGCTGACATCCACGCCCCGTCCGGTAAGCGCTTACCGAACTTCCCGGGCCTCCCGGCGGAAACCGGGTAAGCGCTTACCGGACCCGGCGGCACGGCCGGGCGGAGGCTGACCGCCGGGCGGGTTAAGGAGGCGACCGCGATGACCGTCGACACCGGGCAGGCCGGGTCCGCCGCACCCACGATCTACGACGTCGCCCGGGCCGCCGGGGTCTCCATCGCGTCGGTGTCGCGCGTCCTCAACGGCCGCCGTAACCCGAGCCCGGAGATCCGGGACCGGGTACAGCGGGCAGTCAGCGAACTGGGCTACGTCCCCGACAGCGCCGCCCGCGCGCTGTCGGTACGGCTCAAGGAAGTCGTGGGCGTGGTCATGCGGCGGCCGCTGTCGGCGGGGACTCCCGTACCCGCCCCCGCGCTGCCGGCCGGCGCGGGCAGCGCCTGGGATACCGCCGGGCTGCTGGGCTACGACGCGTTCGCCGACGAGACCGACTCCCTCCAGTTCCACGACATGCTCAACCGGGGCGTGGAGCGGGGCGCGCAGCGCCGCGGCTTCGACCTGCTGCTGCGCTCGGTGGACATCAGCGACCACGACGCGGGCCGCCGGGTGCTCGGGGTCGCGCGCAAGAGCGACGGCCTGATCCTGCACGACCGGGTGCTCGACCCCGGCCAGATCGACCAGATCTCCCGCCAGGTGCCGATCGTCACCCTGGCGGGCGTGCCCAGTCCCACCACGGCCAACGTGGGCAGCGACAACGAGTCGGGCATGCGCTCCCTGGCCCGGCACCTGCTGTACGACCACGGCTACACCACGCTTGGTTACCTCGGCGGATACGGAGACAGCCCCGACAGCCAGGCGCGGCTGCAGGTTCTGGCGGCGGAGGCCGCGGCGGCGGGCGCGGTCCTCCACTCGGGCCCCCAGTGGCAGGGCAACTACTACGCGGCCGGCGCGGCCGTGGTGACCGAGCGGCTGATCGCTTCCGCGCTGCCGCTTCCCCGGGTCATCGTGTGCGCCAACGACCAGACCGCGCTTGGCGTCATGCAGGCGCTGCGCCGGTCCGGGGTGGGCGTGCCCGGGCAGGTGGCTGTCACCGGCTTCGACGACATCCCGATGGCCCGGCACGTGCAGCCGCTGCTCACCACGGTGCGGCAGCCGATCGGCGAACTGGGCGAGACCGCGTTCGAGATGCTGTACGCCATGATCGGCCGCGGGGCCCCCGCTGAACGCGACATCTCGCTGCCCACCCGGCTGATGTGCCGGGAAAGCTGCGGGTGCCAGGCGGGCAGCGGCCGGCTGGCCGGCGTCACCGACCTGTCCGCGGTCCGGCAGCAGCGCTCCTAATCCCGGTTCGGCCGCCCGGGACGGCCGCCTGGTTCGGCCGCCTGGTTCGGCCGCCTGGTTCGGCCGCCGCGCGGCCGGCGGTGGGCGGGACGACCTTCCCCCCGGGACGCGGTAAGCGTCAGGCTTCCGGGGCGGCCAGGTCGGCCAGGGCGGCCAGGTCGGCGCGGTGCGCACCGGGAGTGCCGAAGGCGAGCGAGGCCGACTTGGCCCGCTTGAGGTACAGGTGGGCGGGATGCTCCCAGGTGAAGCCGATGCCGCCGTGCAGCTGGACGCATTCCTGGGCCGCGGTCACCGCGACGTCGCAGCACGCCGACTTGGCCAGCGCGACCGCCACCGCGGCGTCCGGGTCCCCGTCAGCCAGGCAGGCGGCCGCGTACCGGGACGCGGCGCGGGCCAGGGTAACCGACGTCCACAGGTCAGCCAGCCGGTGCTTGACCGCCTGGAAGGAGCCGACCGGCCGGGCGAACTGGCGGCGCTCCCGGACGTAGCCGACGGTCAGGTCCAGACAGCGCTCGGCCAGGCCGAGCTGCTCGGCCGCGAGGACCGCCGCGCCCGCGGACAGGCCCGCCGTCACCGCCGCCTCGGCCCCCGGGCCGACCGCGACCTGCCGGGCCTGCACGTCGACGAGGTCGATGTCGCACAGCTGCCGGGTCATGTCGAGTGACACCAGCGGGGTGCGGTGCACCCCCGGCGCGGTGGCCTCGACCAGGTACAGGGCCCCGGGCACGCCGTCGGCGGGTACGAGCAGCACGTCCGCGGGCAGCGCGTCGGCGACCGCCCGGATCGTGCCCCGCAGCTTCACCGTGCCGGGCTCACCGCCCCGGCCCGTGACCCGCGCGACCGCCGGGAACGGTCCCCCCGGCCGGGCGGTGGCGGTCACCGCGAGCACCGCGGTGACCGACGCGTCGGCCAGCTGCCGCAGCAGCGCGGCGGCGGGCGAGACCGG
>DASWUW010000479.1:0-6497 GCA_036406335.1 Trebonia sp. | reverse complement strand
GTCGCAGGTCTCGGTCTCCAGGCCGTCGGGCAGCAGGCGCTGCACCTCGGCGGCGTCGAACCGCCAGTGCAGGAACGTGAGCCGCTCCCACCGCTGGCGCATGACCGGCCGGTCAACGGTGAACGGGCAGGTACCCGCGGCGTCCTGGGACTGCGTCGTCATGATTCCAGTGTGCGGGGTCGGCGGCCGGGACGCAGCAGCGGGATCCCTCCGGCTGGGTGCGGGGGGGCGGGGGCGGGGGCGGGGGCGGGGGAGCGGGCTTCCCCCGGCCGGCCGCGTTTACGGCTGGCTGGTCTGCTCTTCCAGTTCCTGGAGGGCGGTCTGCCGGATCTGCTGATGCTGCTGGTGTACCGCGCGCAGCTCGTCGTCGGAGGCGTGCTCGAGCGCGAGCAGTGAGTTGTCCGCTTCCGGGAGCACCCGCAAGATCTCGTCTAGCTTGCGCTGGGTTGCCGCCTGATGGCGCGCCTGCGTGTGCTGGATGACAAACACCATGACCAGGGTCACCGCGGCGACCAGGGTCTGGAAAACTCTTTCCCACTGATCCGGGAAGCCGAAGACCGTGCTCAGGGCCACCCACGCGATCCCGCCGGCCAGCACGCTCACCGCCGTCAGCGGCGCCCCCGTCCACCGGTCTACGCCCCACAGCAGCCTGCTGCCCCGAGACCGCTTTTCCTCCACCAAAGGCAACTCGGAGGTAACTCCATCCTCGTCAGCATGCCTGTCGTCCGTCCGCACCCAGTCAGCACTCCCCGCCCAACCGTCGCCAGCATGATCAGCCCCCGCCGGCCGCTGCCCGTCCTGGATCCCAGCCCGCTCTTCCGGCGGAGGAGGTAACAAGAGGGCGCGCGCCGATCTTCCCGCCCGGGACGGACAAAGGTCCCGGGCCGGGCCGGGCGCGGGCTACCTCGCGCACGGCCCGCCCCGGGGTTGCCGGGCGCTGTAGCGTGTCCTTCGTGGCGGTGAACGCGGAGCAGGCCGAGGCCTGGAACGGAGCCAGCGGGCGGCACTTCATCGAGCAGCGCGAGCGGCACGAGCGAATGCGCGGCCGGATGACGGCCCGGTTGCTGGCCGGCGCGCAGCTCACGGACGGAGAGAACGTCCTCGACATCGGGTGCGGCTGCGGGGACGTCACCGCAGCCGCGGCCCGGGCCACTCGCAGCGGGCCAGTCCTGGGCGCTGACCTGTCCGCGGTCCAGGTGGCCGAGGCGCGCCGGCTGGCCGCCGCCGCTGGCGTCGCCAATGCCCGGTTCGAAGTGGCCGACGCCCAGGTCCACCCGTTCCCGGCCGGGACCTTCGACGTGGTGCTGAGCAACTTCGGCGTGATGTTCTTCGAGGACCCGGCGGCCGCGTTCGGCAACCTCAGAAAGGCGCTGCGGCACGGCGGAAGACTGGCCTTTCTCTGCTGGCGCCCCCGCGCTGAGAACCCCTTCTTCACCACCGGGTTCGCCGAGGCCGCGGCGGTGCTCGGCCTCCGCGAACGGCCCGGGCCGGCGGCTGCTTTTTCCCTGGCGGACTCCAGCGCCACCGGCGCGCTGCTGGCCGGCGCGGGGTTCGGCGGCATCGACTTCGCGCCGGTAGACGAGCCGATGCTCATCGGCCGGGACGTGGACGACGTGCTCGAGTACGAGCGCGCCTCCCCGGGCGCCGCCGGGCTCCTGGCCGAGCTCAGCGCAGCCCAGGCGGCCGAGCTGACCAGGCAGGTCCGCGACGACCTGACCGCCTACGCAGCGCCCGGCGGCGTGGTCCTGCCCGGCGCTGCGTGGCTGGTCACCGCGCGAGCCGCCTGAACCGTCGGCGAATCCCAGGCCAGCGGCCCACTCACCGAGGAGTTACGTGGACAGCAGCAGGCTCGAGGCATTCAGTGACGGTGTCTTCGCCGTAGCGATCACGCTCCTGGCCCTGAACCTGAGCGTCAGCGGACCGGTTCGGGGCCAGCCGGGCCTGGCGGAGCAACTGGGTGCGCACTGGCCTGCCTTCGCCGCCTACGCGGTCAGCTTCGCCACCATCGGGATCATCTGGGTCAACCACCACATGCTGTTCAAGAACTTCGCGGAGATCGACCGGACGCTGCTGTTCCTCAACCTCCTGCTGCTGTTCTTCATCGTGACCATTCCCTTCGCGACATCCACGCTGGCCGACTACCTCAGGGAGGGCGGCCACGACGCGTCGCTGGCGGCCGCGATTTTCCAGGGGGTATTCGTGGGCATGTCGATGAGCTTTGCCGGGATGTTCTGGTGGGGCATCCAGCGCGGGCACACGAAGACCGCCTTCACCCCGGCCAGCGCCCGCCGGGCGACGATCAGGTTCGGCATCGGCAACGTGGCCTACCTGGCGGCCATCGGGATTGCCTTCTTCAGCGCGACCGCCTCGCTCATCGTCAGCGGCCTGGTCGGGCTCTACTACATATTCGAGCACACGTCGGCCAGTGAGTCCGCCGCCCCGGCCGCCGGCCTTTCGCCGGACACCGCGCCCGGGGACAGCCAGCCCGGGGACAAGTAGCCCGGGACAAGTAGCGCAGGGACATGGGTACAGCCCGGGATGCGGGGTAGCTGAAGCCCTCGACCGGATTGGCCGAGGTGACGGAGAAGCGGATGAATCTGGGCGTGGTCCGATGGGCATTAAGAGAGCTGGACAGCCTGACCTGGATTATCGCGGATAACCGGGTCTGGCTGATTACCCTCGCGACGGTTATCGGCCTGGCCGTGCCGCTGCTGGGCGCGGCCCGGAAGCACGGGTCCCGGCCGGCGCTTTCACTGGTCGTCCGCGCGGGCGCCCTGGGGCTGGCGTTCTCCGCGGCCGCGGTCACTATCTCCGCGCTGCTGCACTTCAGCGACCTGCGCTGGCTGCCGGCCAGCCAGCGGACGACGGCGCACCTGAGCGCACCGGGCGGCCTGTTCGGTTTTGCCAAGCCGATCGTGACCGCGGTCAACTCGGTGACCGGTCTCCCGGCGGAATTCCGGGCCACCCAGGTGGCCGTGCACACCGCCATCGACTGCGCCTGGCTGGCCCTGGCCGGCCTGCTGCTGGTGGTCATTACCTGGCGGCGGGCCCGCCGGGCCGATATCCGGCAGATCGTGCGCGAGGAGCTGCGATCGGGCGCCGCGCGCCCGCTGCGGGAAATGGGGCGGTAAGCCAGCCGCGGGCCGGGGGTTCAGGCCGTGGAGCAGCAGGTCGACCGTGGCCGCGATGACCTCGTCGCTGGGCAGGTAGCCGTGCAGCAGGGCTGACTGCAGGACGGAGCCGGACAGCATCCGCATGGCGGCCTCCAGCTGGGCACCGCGGGCTACCGGCGTGAGCAGCTCGAGCAGGACCCGTTCGCCCTCGGCGATCAGCCGGTCCCGGACTTCGGCCAGCCCCGGGACCGAGGTCGACAGGCTGGCCAGGGCGGCCAGGGCCCGGTCGAGCCGGTGCCGCTCCATGCCCAGGCGGAACATGGTCAGCTCACTGATGAGGTCCGCGCGGAGATCGCCGGCCGGGACGCTGTGGGCTCCGCTGGGCCGGTTCGAGAACGCCTCCAGGAAGAGGGCGTCGCGGGTCGGCCAGTGCTTGTAGATGGTGGCCCGGGAGTACCCGGCGACCTCGGCCAGCCGGTGGTGGGTGACGGCGTCCAGGCCCTCGCCGGTGAGCACGTCGACGGCGGCCCGCAGGATGTCGTTCCGGGTCCGGATCACGCGCGCGTCGAGCGGCTGGCTGGCGACGTCGTCTTGCGTCGGCGCCATGAAGGACCCACCCGCCTTTCTCTTGGACAGATTGCCTAGTAAAGTACCCGTAGTGCAGTAGTTAACAACATGTCCATAAGGCTTTCGGCCTTAGAGGAACGGGGACCATCACGATGCCAGCTCTGCTACTCGGTTCGATCAGCACCGTCGCCGACACGTCCGAACTGCAAAGGCAAGCATTCAACCAGGCCTTCGCAGAGCACGGACTGGACTGGCGCTGGGACCAGGACCAGTACCGCGCGCTGCTCTCCGGCAACGGCGGCCAGGCCCGGATCGCCGACTACGCGCAGTCCCGCGGGCAGACCGTCGACGCGAAGGCTATACACGAAACGAAGTCCAGGATATTCCAGGAAGAGCTGGCCAAGGGCGGACTAGCCCCCCGGGACGGCATCGTCGACACGGTTAAGCGCGTGAAGAGCGACGGCTGGAAGGTCGGCCTGGTCACCACGACCTCGCCCGCTAACGTGGCGGCGCTGCTCGGCGCGCTGAGCCCGCAGCTGCAGGCCGGGGACTTCGACGTCATCGTCGACTCGTCCAGCGTGGAGCGGCCGAAGCCGGACAAGGCCGCGTACGTGTTCGCCCTGGAAAGCCTGGGCGAGGTACCAGCCGGGTGCATCGCCGTAGAAGACAACGTCGGCGGGGTCCAGTCGGCCGTGGCGGCGGGCGTGAAGTGCATCGCGTTCCCCAATGAGAACACCGCGGGCGGTGACTTCACCGGCGCCGAGCTCCGGGTGGACCGGCTGGACACCGCCGAGCTGCTGGACATCGCGTGACGGGCCCGGCGCGGTCGTCGTTCACGGCCACCGACACGGCCTTCCACGTCGAGGCGTACGAGAAAATCGAGTACTCGCTCCGGTACGCCGACGGCGCCTTCGCGGTCGGGAACACCGCGATCGCCGACAGCTACCAGCCTTACCAGCGCTGCCTGATGGTGGTCGACGAGACCGTGTACGGCCTGTACGGCGAGCAGATGCACCGCTACTTCGACCACTACGGGATCGAGCTCACCGTCTTCCCGGTCGCCATCCCGGAAACCGGGAAGAACCTGCGGACGGTGGAGCGGATCGTCGACGCGTTCGGAGACTTCGGGCTCGTCCGCAAGGAGCCGGTGCTGGTAGTGGGGGGCGGCCTGACCACCGACGTGGCCGGGTTCGCGTGCTCGGTCTTCCGCCGCTCGACCAACTACAACCGGGTGCCGACCACGCTGATCGGGCTTGTCGACGCCAGCGTGGCCATCAAGGTCGCGGTCAACCACGGGAAGTCCAAGAACCGGCTCGGCGCGTTCCACGCCTCGCAGAACGTCATCCTGGATTTCTCCTTCCTGAAGACCCTCCCGCTCAAGGAGGTCCGCAACGGGATGGCGGAGCTGATCAAGATCTCCGCGGTGGGCAACGCCGGCATCTTCCAGCTGCTGGAGAAGTACGGTCCCGACCTGCTGGCCACCCGCTTCGGTCACCTGGACGGAACCCCGGAGCTGCGGGACATCGCGCACCGGGTCACCTACGACGCCATCCGCACCATGCTGAGCCTGGAAGTCCCCAACCTGCACGAGGACGACCTGGACCGGGTGATCGCCTTCGGCCACACCTGGAGTCCCCTGCTGGAGCTGACGCCCAAGGTCCCGTTCTTCCACGGTCACGCGATCAGCATCGACATGGCGTTCTCGACCACCATCGCCGAGCAGCGCGGTTACATCTCGGCCAGCGACCGCGACCGGATCTTCTGGCTGATGAGCCGTCTCGGGCTCTCGCTGAACAGCCCGTACCTCACCTCGGGGCTGCTGCGCCTGGCGACGGAGTCGATCACCCAGACCCGCGACGGCCTGCTCCGCGCCGCGGTCCCCCGGCCCATCGGGACCTGTTACTTCGTCAACGACCTGACCTCCGAGGAACTGGACCGCGCGCTGGCCGCCCACCAGAAGGTGTGCCGTCAGTATCCGAACGACGGGATCGGCGAGGAGATGTTCACCCGATGACCACGGTCACCGGCAGATCAGGGAGGGCGGGCGGGTCAGGAGAGACGGGCCAGGCACCGGTCACCGTCGTCTCCCGGCCCGGCTCCCCGCGGCCGGTGACACCGCAGAGCATCCTGGCCGCCCGGCTGGAGGAGCTCGCCCGGCGGCTCGACCGCGACGGCGGCAGCAAGCCAGCGCTGAAGAACGAGCTGCGCGAGCTCGCTGAGCTGGCCGGCGGCCTGGACCCCTACCTGAGCCGGCACACCACGCCCGAGTCCGCTGACCTGGCCCGGCTGGCCCGGCAGACCGAGAGCGAGGACTGGAACCGGCACGCCGGGATGCGCACCGCCGGGTACCTCGAACAGGAGATGCTCTCCGGGCACGTCGAGGGCCAGCTGCTGAAGATGCTGGTCCACGCGACCCGGGCGGTGCGCGTGCTCGAGATCGGCATGTTCACCGGGTACTCCGCGCTGGCCATGGCCGAGGCGCTCCCGGACGACGGCCAGGTGACCGCGTGCGAGATCGACTCCGGGGTGGCGGCGTTCGCCGAGCGCTGCTTCCGCGAGTCGGCCAGCGGCCGCAAGATCACGGTCAAGGTCGGGCCCGCCCAGCGCGCCCTGGCGGAGCTGGCCCAGGCCGGCCAGCGGTTCGACCTGGTATTCATCGACGCCGACAAGGCGGGGTACCTCGACTACCTGACCACCGTGCTGGAAGGCGGGCTGCTCGAGCCGCACGGGCTGATCTGCGTGGACAACACCCTGATGCAGGGCCAGCCGTGGCTGGCGGGCGAGCCGACGGCCAACGGGGCCGCGATCGCTCACTTC
>DASWUW010000478.1:0-6502 GCA_036406335.1 Trebonia sp. | reverse complement strand
GCTGGCCATCGCCAACTCGGTGGCCCGCTCGACCGGCGGCCGCTGGGAAGTCGGCGGCTCGTCCCTGGGCGGTGCGCGGCTCGCGGTGACCTGGCGGCGCGCCTGACCGCCCTGCTCCGCCCGTCACGCTTCCTTCACCATCGCCGCGTAACTTCGCTGCTGTGTTCGCCGTTCACGGGCGCTTCATAGGTTTAGCGAAAGGTCAGAAATGACGTTCAGCCGGGGCGCGGCCACCTTCCAGGTTCGTCAGGCTTACTGAAGCATGACCACGATTACTAGCCCGCGTGACGTGCGGCCGTCCGGGGCGCCGAGCTCGCCCGCGCCGTCCGCGGCGCGAACCGGCCCGCGCTGGGTCCTGGGGCTGATCGCGGCCGGCGCGGCCGCCACCGTGCTGCTGTGGTGGCGCGGGACACCTGAGGTGCACGGGTTCGGGGACTGGCTGACCAACGCCGGGCGTATCACCGGGCTGTGGGCGGGCTACGGGATGGTCGTGCTGGTCGCGCTGATGGCGCGGCTCCCGCCGGTTGAGCGCGGCGTCGGCGCCGACCGGCTGGCCCGCTGGCACGCGAAAGGCGGCCGCTACACCGTCGGCCTGATCGTCGCGCACGCGCTGCTGATCACCTGGGGGTACGCGGTGACCGCGCACGCCAGCGTCGTGGGCCAGGCCGGGACGCTGCTCACGAGTTACCCGGACGTGCTGATGGCCACGGCGGCCGGGTTGCTGCTGGTGGGAGTCGGGATCAGCTCAGCCCGGGCCGCACGCCGCCGGCTGCGTTACGAAACCTGGTACTACCTGCACTTCTACACCTACCTGGCGGTCGCCCTGGCGTTCAGCCACCAGTTCGCCGACGGCGCCGAATTCATGACCAGCCTGGCCGCACGGATCGTCTGGGGCTTTATGTACGCCGCCGTCGCCGCCGCGATCATCTGGTACCGGTTCGTCACCCCGGCCCGGCAGGCATTCCGGCACCAGTTCCGGGTGGTATCGGTACGGCGGGAGGCGCCCGGCGTGGTGAGCGTGGTCATCAGCGGCAGGCAGCTGGACGAGCTGCACGCCGAATCCGGCCAGTTCTTCCGCTGGCGGTTCCTGGCCCGCGGTCTGTGGTGGACGTCATCGCCGTACTCGCTGTCCGCGCCCCCGGCACCCGGCCGGCTGCGCATCACGGTCAAGGAGCTCGGCCAGCACAGCGGGGCGCTGGCCCGGCTCCGCCCGGGGACCCGGGTGGTGGCTGAAGGCCCCTACGGCGCGCTCACCGCGGCGGTGCGCCGCCGCAAGAAGGTGCTGCTGATCGCGGGCGGCGTCGGCATCACCCCGCTGCGCGCCCTGTTCCAGTCGCTGCCCGCCGCCCCGGGTGACCTCACGCTGATCTACCGGGTCAGCAGCATGGAGGACGCGCTGTTCCGGCGTGAACTGGAGGAGCTCGCCCGGACGCGCCGGGCCGGGCTGTGGTTCGTCGCCGGCCGCCGCAACGACCTCGGCGGCGACCCGCTGACCGCGGCAGCGCTCAGCGAGCGGGTTCCCGGCCTCGCCCAGCACGACGTGTACCTCTGCGGGCCGGCGGGACTGACCGACGCCGTCGCCGGCGAACTGCGGACCGCCGGCGTCCGGCGGCGGCAGATCCACCGTGAATCCTTTGAGTTCTGACCGCGAAAGGCTTTTCCATGCGCCGCGTTATCCTAGCGATCGTCAGCACGGCGGCCGCGCTGGTCTTCCTGCTGTCGTTCAAGACGCACAGCACGTCCGCGCTCGCCACCTCAGTTCCCTCAGCCAGCGCCAGTCCCACCCCGAGCAGCAGCGCCCCGGCCAGCACCGCCAGCCCGACGGCAAGCAGCAAGGCCTCATCGGGCAGCGCGGCGAAGACCGCCAGCACGGCGAAGACCGTGACCGGCAGCGTGACGCAGACCATGTACGGGCCGATCGAGGTGCGGATCACCGTCAAGAACGGCAAGGTCACCGCGGCCGAAGCCGTCGAGTACCCGGATCAGGACCCGCGCGACGCCCAGATCAACTCCTACGCCATCCCGGCGCTGAACTCCGAGGCGGTCTCGGCCAGCAGCGCGCAGATCGACACGGTCTCCGGCGCCACCTACACCTCCGACGGCTACATCAGCTCACTGCAGAGCGCGCTGGACAAGGCCGGACTGTAAAACGTTCCCGGCCGCGCCCGCGTCACCAGGCCGGACGGCGGCTTGCGCTACGCTCCCGGTGAGGCCGCCGACAGGGAGAGCAGATGCGACGCAGCACTGACCGGGTTCTTACCACGCACGTCGGAGCCCTGCAGCGGCCGCCGGAGCTGTCCCAGGCGATGGCCGCTCACGGGGAGTGGGCGCCGGACGTGCTCGGCCAGCTGACGGCAGGCGTCGCTGACGTGGTCCGGCGCCAGGCGGACACCGGGATCGACATCGTCGACGACGGCGAGTTCGGCAAGACCATGTGGAGCCGCTACATCGTGGACCGGCTCGACGGAGTCGAGGCCCGGGACCGCGGGGCACTGTCGCACAACCGGGTGTTCAAGGGCCGCGACCGGGAGCAGTTCCCCGGCTTCTACGCCTGGGCGGACGCCAACCAGACACTGTTCGGCTATACCGAGGACAGTAACTTCTTCACCTCCATGCTTACCCAGCCGGTGGTGACCGGGCCGCTGCGCTACCGGCCGGAGGCGGTCCAGCGGGACATCGCCAACCTGAAGGCCGCGCTGGCCGCCGACCCCGGACGCGAGGCCTTCCTGCCCACCGTGGCCCCGGCCAGCATCGTGGTCGCGCTGCAGGATGAGTACTACGGCAGCGAGGACGACCTGCTGCGGGCGCTGGGCGACGCGCTCCGGCAGGAGTACCGGGCCGTCATCGACGCGGGATTCATCCTGCAGGTCGACGACGCCTGGGTTCCGGCTAACTGGGACCGTAACCCCGGCTACGACCGCGACTCCTACCGCCGCTACGCCGCCGCCAGCATCGAGGTACTCAACCACGCGCTGGCCGGGCTCCCCTCGGACCAGGTCCGCTACCACCTGTGCTGGGGCAGCTGGCACGGCCCGCACGCCCACGACGTCCCGCTGGAGTACCTAGCCGACCTCATGCTGGGGGTCAACGCGGACGCTTTCCTGGTCGAGGCGGCCAACTCCCGCCACGAGCACGAGTACCACCTGTGGGAGGACGTCAGGCTGCCCGAGGGGAAGATCCTTATCCCCGGCGTGGTGACCCACGCGACCAACATCGTCGAGCATCCCGAGCTGGTCGCCGAGCGGATCACCCGCTACACCGACCGGATCGGCCCGGAGAACGTCATCGCCGGCACCGACTGCGGGTTCGGGTCCCGCATCCACCCGGAACTCGGCTGGGCCAAGCTGGCGGCGCTGGCCGAGGGCGCCAGGCTGGCGTCGTCGCGCATCTGGAAGTCGTAACCTCCGCTGGCCGGCCTGATCCAGGCTGCCGGATCGTCCGCATCCGCCGACCCGGCCAGGACCAATGCCGTTAACGCAAGGGTTTAACGCGGCGGCCTGGCGACTGTCGAGTTCAGCCGTCGTTCCTCCGGTCTCGGACTGCGAGCCCGGCGACGTGCGGTGGTCAGCTTGGGCGGCAACCTCTGAGCAGGCAACCTAGCGACGGGCCGCCGCCGGGCGCGCGGGACGATTCCTACCAAAGGAGGAACCGGCCCGCCGGGAGTTCGTTCTCCAGGAGGTCGATAACCGGAGGCCTGTCCCTCTAGCTTGCTAGCAAGCACGTAGCGACCGGAGGCAGGCAGGCGGATGACCACTCACCAGCATGGCCTCTTCCTGCTGCCGTCCGCGCCGGCCCGGGGCTTGGAGGAGACATGGCTGCCGCCGATTCCGGTAACCCGTCGGCCAGAGACCTGCTGACCGCCCGGCCCGCCCCGGCCGCGTGGACTGAGGCGGCCAAGTCCGCGCGGTCGCGGCTGTCCGCCCGCTTTCCGTTGCGGCCGGCCTGGCAGGGACTGATTGCCTTCACGGCCTACCTGGTGACCTTCGTCATCGCGGCCGGCCTGCCGCTGTTCCGCCACCTGGACGTGCCCAACCTGCGGCAGTACTGGACGGACGTCCAGTTCTACACCTGGTGCCTGGGCTGGTGGCCCTATGCCGTCTCGCACGGGATCAACCCGCTGTTCTCCGCCCAGATCGGGGCGCCGCACGGTTACGACCTGGCCTGGGCGAGTACCGCGCCCGCCGTGGACCTGGCGATGTGGCCGGTCACGGCCGCCTTCGGGGCGGTAACGGCGTACAACGTCCTGCTGCTGCTCACCCCGCCGCTGTCGGCCTGGGCCGCGTTCGTTGCCCTGCGGCGGCTGACCGGGCGGTTCTGGGCGTCCCTGGCCGCCGGGATCGTCTACGGCTTCTGCCCCTACGAACTGATGCACAACTGGCAGGGCCAGCCCAACCTCACGGTGATCGCGCTGTTCCCGCTCATGGTGTACCTGGTAGTGCGGTGGTGGGAAGGAACGCTGGGCCGGACCGGATTCGTCGCCTGGACGGCGCTCGCCATGGCCGTGCAGTTCTACACCTTCAACGAGGCGTTCGCGGAGATGACGGCGGTGTGGACGGGCGGCCTGGCGATCGGGTTCGCGGTCGCTGGCCGGGGTGCCCGGCGGAGGGTAGCCCGGCTGGCCGGGCTGACCGCCGCCGCCTTCGCGGGAGCGCTCGTCGTGTCGGCGCCGTACCTGGTCTACTCGCTGAAGCACTACCAGGGCGCGCTGACCCGGCAGCAGCCCGCCTACTCCTTGCCGCTGATCCGGCTGATCGTGCCCGAGGCACATCACCTGTTCGGGCTGACCCCGCTGATCGCCTACTCCAACCACCTCGGCCGGATCGGGATCGAAAACTACGTCGGCATCCCGCTCATCGTCGTCCTGCTGCTGACGGCCGCCCTCGCCTGGCGCAACCGGATCGGCTGGCTGCTGGCGGGCGGGTTCGTGTTCGTGATCCCCCTGGCGGTCGGTCCGGCCGTGGTCGTCACCAGCATCGACCACACCTACCGGCTGCCGCGGGCCGGCCTGGGGGGCCTGCCGCTCGCGCGCAGTGCCGAGCCGTCCCGGGTCATCGTCTTCGCGGTCCTGGTGCGGGCCGCCGCCCTGGCCCGGTGGCTGGCGGCCCCCGGGCGGAGCAAGGTCCTCAAGGCGGCGCGCTGGGGCCTCGGCCTGCTCGCGGTGGCGGCGGTCATCACCGACACGCCCGCGTCCTACTCGGCCGTGCCGCCTCTGCCCCCCGGTTACCAGGCGCCCGCCGGCATGCACGCCGTCAACCTGCTCCCGGCGTTCATCACCCGAAGCATGTACCACCGGTACCTGCACCCAGGTGAGATCGTGGCCGTGCTGACTCACCGGGGCAACGCCGGGATGCTGTTCCAGGTGGCCAGCGGCTTCTACTTCCGGATCGCGGGCGGTTACATCAACGCCTCGCTGACCCCGGTCGACGCGATCCCGCACGCGCTGACGCTGCTCGCCCATCCCAGCCACACGGCGCTGCGCCTGTTCGACGACTACGCTCGCTCCTCCGGGCTGGGCGCCATCTTGGTCGAGCAGGCCTGGGAGGAGCCGTGGATGAACCTGAGCAGGCTCGGGATGCGCGGCCAGTCGGCGGGCGGCGTGACCGTGTACCCGGTGGGCCTGTGGCTCGCCGGCCAGGCGCGGGCCCACTGAGCCATCGACGAGCCCCTGGTGGGCAAGCCGGCGGCCGCCGGAGATACTCGGTAGGTGGAATCCCTCGCAGGCCAGCCCCGGACCACCGCCAAGGTCACCCCGCGCCAGGCCGCTCTGCTGCTGGCCGAGCGCGACCCCGTTATCGCCCGGCTGATGGCGAAGGCCGGGCTGCCCAGCTTCCCCAAGCCGACACTGACCCATTTCGCCGCACTGGTGCGGTCGGTCGTCTACCAGCAGCTGGCCGGCGCGGCCGCCGGAGCCATCCACGGCCGCCTGGTCACCGCCCTGGGCGGCGAGGTCACCCCCGAGGCGATCCTGGCCACCCCGGGCGAGACGCTGCGGGCCGCCGGACTGTCAGGTAACAAGCTGCTGTCCCTGCAGGACCTGGCGACCAAGGTGCTGGACGGCACGGTCATGCTCAACCCCCGTCAGCTGGCCCGGGAAAGCGATCAAGCTGTGGTGGCCCGGCTTACCACCGTGCGGGGCATCGGGAAGTGGTCGGCCGAGATGTTCCTGCTGTTCCAGCTGCGGCGGCTCGACGTATGGCCTACCGGGGATCTCGCCATCCGCAAGGGCTACGGGCTGGCGTGGGGCATCCTGACGCCGACGATCAAGCAGCTGGACGTGCTGGGTGAGGCCTATCACCCGTACCGCAGCATCGTGGCCTGGTACTGCTGGCGGGCGGCCCAGCTCTATGCGGGGACGGCGGCTTCCCCGGTTACCGCGCAGGCATCCGGAGCGGCGGACTCTTAAATGGCGCGCGCGCTCTCGTCCTTGTCGTAGCCGCTCTGGCCGTAGACGTCGGCGAAGCTCATCGCGCCGTACCCGACGGCCCCGGCCGTCAGGCGCTCA
>DASWUW010000477.1:0-5380 GCA_036406335.1 Trebonia sp. | reverse complement strand
GCCCAGGTTCTCGCCGCCACCGCGCCAGGCTCCGGCTTCAACGACTGGAGCTGCCGCCCGTCGGCCGCCCATCCCCAGCCCGTCGTGCTGCTGCACGGCCTCGGCGGCAACGGCCCGGGGAACTTCTACACCCTCGGCCCCTACCTGGCGTCCGCGGGATTCTGCGTCTACGCCTCCACCTACGGCCAGCCCAATCCCAGCATCCCGGGTGGCGGGATCACGCCCATCCCTGAGTCCGCCACTGAGATCAGCTCCTACATCACCCAGGTTCTCGCCGCCACCGGCGCCGCCAAGGCCGACCTGGTGGGTCACTCCGAGGGCGGTTTCCAGGCCCTGTACGGGCCGAAATTCGTCCCCGGCGAAGCGGCCGCTATCGCACGCGTGGTCGCGCTGGCGCCGCCTACCCACGGCACCACCTTCGCCAGCCTGGTGACAATTGGCGACGACCTCGGCGCCAGCCCGCTGACGGACGCGGTCATCGCTGCGGGCTGCCCGGCGTGCTCCGAGCTGACCACCGGCAGCAGCCTGGTGGCCAGCCTCAACGCCGGCCCGGTGGCCCAGCCCGGCATCTCCTACACGATCATCGCGTCCACCCGTGACGAACTGGTCACCCCGTACGGCACCGAGTTCGTCAACGAGCCCGGCGTCGTCAACGAGACCGTGCAGGACCTGTGCCCGCTCGACCCGGTCGGGCACGTCGGCCTGGCCTACGACACCGACGTCGCCCAGCTCGTCCGAAACGCGCTCGACCCCGCCAACCCGGTATCGGTAACCTGCAGCGCGGGCGCCCCCTTGTAACCACGCCCGCACCCTCGCCGCCGGTCTCGGCCGGATCTTACGTCCGGGTGAAGCCGGCGCCATTGCCCCTGCCGGGGAGGTTAACTGGCTGCTGGTGTTATGGTCAGGCAGCGGAGGTGCTCGTGTCACAGCGGCGCAGGCTTGCGTGGGCCGGGGCGGGCGTCGCTGTCCTGGCCGCGGCGACGGTGCTGGCCCTCGTGCTGGCTGGCGGCGGTTCCGGGGCGGCCGGAACGCCGGGTGGCCTGCTGAGCCCCAGCGTGCTGGGCAGACTGCGGCCCGCGCCGCCGCCCGGGCCCGACGGCTACGAGGGCGTGCCCGTGCCCGGCACGGCCCCCCTGGCCGGCACGGCGGCCATGGCCGGCGGCCAGAAGGTGGACGGCATCAGCTGCCAGTCGAACTTCCACCTGCTCTTCCACTGGCACGCTGCCCTGACGATCTTCGCGGACGGGAAGCAGCGCCAGGTACCGGCCGGAATCGGCATCATCGGCCCGAAAGAGTCCAGGAACCCCAAGGGACAGCCGTACATCAAGGAGGGGAAGTGCTTTTACTGGCTGCACACGCACGCCCCCGACGGCGTCATCCACATCGAGTCGCCGGTCCAGCGGGGCTTTACCCTCGGCAACTTCTTCGACGAGTGGGGCCTGCCGCTCAGCGCCGGCCAGGTCGGTCCCGCGAAAGGCCACGTCACTGTCTTCTACGACGGCAAGGTCTACCCGGGCAACCCGCGCAACGTACCGCTGGCCGACAAGGCCCAGATCCAGCTTGACGTGGGCACGCCGCTCATCGCCCCCGACCTGATCGCGTTCCCCAAGGGCCTCTAAGCCGGGCAGCAGTGCGCGACCGGGGTTTACCAGTCGCCGCCGATGCCGTCGCTTATAGCTGTCATCAGCGCGCCCAGTGAGCGCAGGCGCCTCCGGCCAGGATTACGCTCGTACCCTGGCGGCACCTCAGCCGCAGCCGCGTCACCAGGCAGCTCGGTCCGCACGTCCAGCCAGGCCTGGGGAGACGGGTCCCACCGCTCCAGCCGGATATCCGCGGCCAGGCCCTGCCGGGCGAGCACATCGTGCGCTATGCAGGCCCGGCGTCTCCGGCGGCCGTTCCGGCCGGTTCATTTCTCGACCTGGGACATAATGGCCAGGAGATGGCCGTCGGGGTCGGGGAAGAAAGCCATCCATTCCTCCAGGCCGGAGTCGTGCCGGAATATCAAGTGCGGTGCGCCCTCGAAAGTCACGCCTCGGGTGGTGAGCTCGTCATAAGCGGCGTCGATGTCGGGAACACGAAAATACAAAATCGATGATTCGCTCGTCTTGTTCTCGCTCTTGCTGAGGAACAGCCTGACCCCGGCGCAGTCGAAGAAGGCGAGATCGCCAAACTGGTACAGGTAAGTCAGCCCTAGAGTGTCGCGGTACCAGGCCACCGCCCGCTCCACGTCGGTCACGTGACGTGCGACCTGACCTAGTGCACCGAGGCGCATTTCCGAATCGAGCATACGGTTTTCCTTTCTACTGCTGTCCAGAGTCACGCCCTGTCGCCGCTGCGCTAGTGCGGAGCCCGCGGGTGCACCCCGCCAGGCTCTCAATTCCGTTCGGTCGGCCAGGCCCAGCTTCCTGAGCACATTGGCGACGTGGAACTTGATCGCGTCCCGGCTCACCCCGCGCCGCTGGGCTATAAGCGGGCCGGGCATGCCGTGTCGCACCGCGTCCACTACTGCCCACTCCGCCGGGGTCAGCACGTCGGGATGCGGCGGTCGGCCGCGCCTGCCGTTCATGCCGGACACGCTACTGATCAATACCCGTATTTACCCTCCCCCGCCTGGGTGCGGTCGGTGCGAGCACGCATTTCGGTCGCGGTATTTCCCGGGGGCGCGGACCCTCTGGCAAGACGGGGCGTCCTTCGCCCGCGTCAAGCCAGGAGGAACCGATGACCACCAACAGCATCAGCCCGTGGCCGCTCGTCCGTCAGAACGGCAACGGTCACCCGGTCAAGACCTTGCAGTACCTGCTCCGGGACCGCGGCCACGAGGTCACCGTGGACGGCGTCTTCGGCCCCGTCACCGGCGCCGCCGTCCGCGCCTTCCAGCAGAAGGAAACCCTGGCCGTGGACGGCGTCGCCGGCCCGGTCACCTGGCAGGCTCTGGTCAGCGGGATGCTCTCCGGGTGACCGGCCGGGCCCGGCCGGTATATAGGCTCCCTGAGGGTGAGCATCGAAGCCAGGCCGCTGCGCGGTGACCTGGTCCGGCTCGAGCCGCTGACGGCCGGGCACGGGCCGGGCCTCGCGCTGGCGGCGGAGGAAGACCGCTCGGCCTACGCCTACACGATGGTCCCGCGCGCCGCCGCAACCGCCGCCTACCTCCAGGCCCAGCTGAGCCGGGACGGGATCACGCCGTTCGCGCAGGTCCGCGTGGCCGACGGGGCGCCGGTGGGCTGCACCGCCTACTCCAACCCCCGGCCCTGGCCCGGCCGCGCCGGCCTGTCCGCGGTCGAGATCGGCGGGACCTGGCTGGCCGCTTCGGCCCAGCGGACCGGGATCAACGCCGAGTCCAAGCTGCTGCTGATGACCTATGCCTTCGAGACCCTGAACGTGGCCCGGGTTGACTTCAGGACCGACGCCAGGAACCAGTCTTCCCGGCAGGCCATCGAGCGGCTGGGAGCCCGGTTCGAGGGCGTGCTGCGCAGCTGGGGACCGTCCTGGGTGGCGGGGGAGGAAGGCCTGCTCCGGGACAGCGCCGTCTTCTCCGTCATCGCCGCCGAGTGGCCGCAGGTGAAGTCCGCGCTGGCCGGCCGGATCCGCCGCTGACGCCCCCGGGGGATGACCGTCCGGTCAGCTGTCGAAGGGACGGCTGGCCGGCTCGGCCCGCTCGCTGCTTTGCGGGGTGGCCAGGCCGAGCAGCGGCTCGTCGGGCGAGCGCAGTCCCGCGGCGGGCAGCCCGTCCGGGTACAGCCGGCTGGCCGTCCTGGTCACCGAGATGGCGATCTCGACGTGCTGGCGGCGGCTGGCGGTATAGAAGTGCTGGGCGTCCGCGGCGAGCTTGGGCGCGGCGTGCAGCGGCTTGTCGCTGACCGCGAGCAGGGTGGCGGTGGGGATGCGGTAGCGGAACCCGTTCGCGGCCACGGTGGCCGACTCCATGTCTACCGCGAGGGCGCGGGACACCCGCAGCTGGTCCTCGGTCATCGCCAGGTGCAGCTCCCAGTTCCGGTTGGCGGTGGTGAACACGATGCCCATCCGGCTGTTCAGGCTGCGGGCGGTCAGCTCGTCGAGCAGCAGCGAGTTCAGCGTGTGGTTGGAGACCACGGGAACGCTGGTCGGCAGCACGTCGTCGAGGACATGGTCGTCGCGCATGTAGGCGGTCGCCATCACCAGGTCGCCGATCTCCTGGTAATTGCGCAGGCCGGCGCAGTGCCCGATCATCAGCATCATGTCCGGGCGCAGCACGGCCAGGTGATCGGTGATCGTCTTGGCGTTGGACGGCCCCACCCCGATGTTCACCATGGTCACGCCGGTGTTGCCCGGCAGCGGGTAGTGCCAGGCCGGCATCTGGCGGTCGGCGGAGTCAGGGCCGGTGCAGCCGGGCAGGGCGGCCCGGAACTCCTCGACGTGCCAGCCGTAGTTCGTCAGCAGAACGTAGCGCTGGAACAGCTCCGGGCTGGTCCCGGTGTAATGCTGCAGCCGGTCCATGGACAGGGCCATGCGCTCCGGGGCGAACAGGAAGAGCTTCTTGCGCCGCAGGTCCCAGCGGGTCTCGTCGACCGCCGCGCCCAGCCGCGGGTCGTGCAGGTCGAGCGCCTCGCGGCCGCGGGAGACCGATATGTGGGCGCCGTGCGCGGCCAGCCGGGCCAGTTCCCGTTCCAGGTACCAGCGGATCGCCCGGGGCGAGGCGAACTCGCCCTCGATCCGCGGGTTGTGCGCCGACCACGGCCGCACGACGGTCAGCCGCGGGTAACAGCCGCCGGAGGCGGTCGCTTCCATCGCGTCGCACAGGCGGCCGATCCCGGCCGGGTGGTCCGCGGCCGGAACGGCCGCGAAGTCCACCGTCAGGGTCTCCTGGGCGCCGGTGTCCGTTGTCACGCGTCAGCCCCCGGCGGTGAAGTCGATCCGCTCGGCCGACTCACCCCGGCCGATAAAGACCAGGGCCACCATCCGCGGCGGGAACAGGCCGTGGGCGACGACCCCGGGCGTCGACGACAGCCGGGCGGCCAGCGCCGCCGGGTCGTCGACCGGCCCGTGGTAGTCGGCGATGACGCCGCCGTCCGGGCTGTGCGGGACGTCGCGCAGTGCGGCCGGGTCGACCAGGCGCATGGTGGCGCGCAGCCCGAAGGGCAGCAGCTCCAGGGGGACCGGGGCGTGCAGGGCCGGGACCGGCTTGGAGGAGTCGGCGATGACAATGAAGTGCTCGGCCGCCCCGGCCACGATCTTCTCCCTGGTGTGGGCGCCGCCGCCGCCCTTGACGAGCCAGCCGTCGGGGGAGATCTGGTCCGCGCCGTCGATCGTCAGGTCGAACCGGTCGATGCTGGTGACGGGCTCGATCCGGATGCCGAGCTCGCGCGCGGCGTGCTCGGTCCGCGGCGACGTGGCGGCGCAGACG
>DASWUW010000476.1:0-1578 GCA_036406335.1 Trebonia sp. | reverse complement strand
GGGACGGCGGCATGGGGCTCCCTGTGCTGGCGGCGTGTTACGGCAGGCGACGAAGCGGACGGCCATTGTTAAGTTCTGGCAACAGGTCTATCTTATAGGAAACTTTCCAGTTAGTTTCTGTGCCAGTGGTCGCCCACCCCGACCACCCTCCGATCCCTCTCGCAGAAGGAGTGCCAGCAGTGGGCCTTAGGAACAGATCGGCCGTGCTCAGCGCGGCCGCCAGCGTCGCCGCCGCGGCGCTGGCCATCGCCGGCTGCAGCTCCGGCGGTTCAAGCTCACCGTCCGGGGCGTCGAGCAGCGGCTCCGCCCCGGCTACCCTTACCGTCTGGCGCATGGGCGGCTCCGTTCCCACCCAGGTCAGCTGGATGAACGGCGTCGTGTCCCAGTTCCACAAGCAGTTCCCGCAGTACGCCAAGACCCAGGTCAAGGTGGTGTGGGTGCCGTGGGGCAACCGCACCACGGACTGGAACAACGCGCTGTCGTCGGGCAAGAACATCCCGGACATCACCGAGCTCGGCAACACCGACACGCCCACCGAGGCTTCGAGCGGCATCCTCGCCTCGCTCAACGGCAACCTGGGCGGCTGGTCCGGTACCTCCGGCCTGGTCAAGGGCATGCTGGACAACGACACCCAGGCCGGCACCACCTACGCCGTGCCGTGGTTCGGCGGCGTGCGGGCCGTGTGGTACCGCACCGACCAGTTCAAGAAGGCGGGCATCACCGCCGCGCCGACCACCTGGGCGGAGCTTCAGGCCGACGCGGTGAAGCTGCAGAAGGCCTATCCCGGCACCACCGGCTTTGACGCGATCACCAACGACACCAACGCGTTCGCCAGCTTCATCTTGGGGGCGGGCGGCCAGATCGCCACCCAGTCCGGCGGCAAGTGGACCGCCGACCTGACCTCGCCGCAGACCGAGGCGGCGATCAAGTACTACACCGGCCTGTACACCACGGCCAAGGTCTCCGCTTCCAAGTACATCGGGCAGACCGAGCTCGGCGTCGCCGGCGCGACCTCCGGCGGGCCGAACGAGGACTTCGGCCTGGGCAAGCTCGACATGTACATCGACGGCTCCTGGGCCAAGGCGACGCTGCCGAAGAACTCGGTGGACATGAGCAACATCGCGTCCTTCCCGATCCCGAGCCAGAACGGGCCGGCCCCGGCCCCGGTCTTCTCCGGCGGCTCCGACCTCGCGGTCTTCAAGACCAGCCCCAACCAGACGGCGGCGTGGGACCTGATCTCGGTCATGGACAACCCGGCCAACTCCACCAGCTTCGCCGGGCTGTCCGGCTTCTTCTCGCCTTACTCGGCGCAGATCTCGGCCAGCGAGAACACCGGCGGCGCGTTCAACGCGGGCTTTGCCAAGGCCGCTCTCAACGGCCAGACTTCCCCGCTCAACGCCAAGAACTGGCCCACCGCCGACAACGGCAAGCTCAACATCATCCCGGCGATGCTGAAGAGCCTGATGCAGGGGGCGCCGTTCGCCCCCACGGTGGCCTCCGCCAACACCCAGCTGCAGGCCGTGCTCAACACCGGCAGCGCCAGCTAGCGGCGTACCTTCCCTATGGTGACCTCCTCTC
>DASWUW010000475.1:0-1786 GCA_036406335.1 Trebonia sp. | reverse complement strand
GTCCGCCTGGTTCGAGCCGAGCTGCTTGACCACGCCGATGCGGTGCAGGATCACGTTGATGACGCCGACGTTCGGGTCCAGCGCCCACTTGAAGATCAGCGCGGTCATCATCACCGACGCGGCCCACGGGATGATCAGCGCCCAGCGGGTCACCCGGCGGCCGGGGAACTGCTGGTTGAACAGCTGGGCCAGGCCCAGCGAGATCAGCACCGTGACCGCCACGACGCCTGCCACCCAGATCACCGTGCGCAGCAGGACGGAAAGGAAGTCGGGCTCGTCGAACAGGTGCCGGTAGTTGCCGGCGCCGTTGTAGCCGACGACGAAGCCCTCGCCGCCGATGCGCTGGAACGACGACTGCACCATGACCACGACCGGCCACAGCACGACCAGGCCGATGAGTGCGATCGCGGGGCCGAGCCACAGCAGTGGCGTCAGGCGGCGGAGGGCGGGCATCGAGTTCATCCTCTGACGGTTCGGGGAGGGCGCGGGGCCCGGTCGCCCGGGCCCCGCGGCCTCCGCAGTGACGCTATCTCAGCCGGTCAGCTGGCCGAGGTGGCGGTCTGCTGCAGCTGGGTCAGCACTGTCGACGGGCTGCCGGTGACGGCGGTGCCGATCGTCTGCTGGATCTTGGTCTTCACGTTGGCCCACGAGGTGTCGCTCGGGTACTGAACCGACTGCGGCAGGGCGGTGAGGAACGGGGAGAAGACCGCGTCGCTGGACAGCGCCTTGGTTGCGCTGGTGGTCGCCGGGAGCAGGTCGTACTCCTTGTCAAAGGCCAGCTGGTACTTGTCGGAGTAGGCGAAGTCGAGGAACTCCTTGATCTGCGCCTGGTGGCCGTTCGGGGTGAAGGCGGCGACGTTGTCGCAGACGCCGAGGGTGACGCTGAGCGGGCCGGTCTTGCCCGCGATCGGGACCGAGGTCCAGTCGGTGGCCTTCAGCACGCCGGCCGCGCCGATGATCGGGATGAGCGCCGGGGAGCCGTTGATCATGCCGACGGCGCCCTGGGCGAACTTCTGCCACAGGTCGGTGCGGTTGACGGTGGCCGGGTTGGGCTCGGTGTCGCCTGCGGCGACCAGGCCCTTGAGGAAGGTGAAGGCCTGGACGTTGGCCGCGCTGTTGATGCTGTACTTGCCGCCGGACTGGTAGCCGCCGCCGTCGCCGAGCATCCACAGCAGCGACTCGGCCTGGGCCTCCTCGGCGCCCAGGGGCAGGCCGAAGCCGACCTGGCCCAGCTTCTTGATCTTGGCCGCGTCGGCCTCGACGTCAGCCCAGGTCTGCGGGGCGGCGGTGATGCCCGCCTGGGTGAACAGCTTCTTGTTGTAGAAGAGCGTGCGGCTGGAGGTGGTGAACGGCAGGCCGTACTGGGTGCCCTTGAAGGTGCCCTGTGTCTTGAACGCGGGCAGCAGGTTGCCGGGGGCCGACAGTACGTCCGCGGCAGAGTAGAGCAGGCCGTCCTGCGCGTAGTTGGAGAAGTAGTCGCCTTCGGTGATGTCCGGGTACTGCTTGTTCTGGATCAGCGTCTGGACCTGCTGGTCGAAGTTGGTCCACGGGATCGAGGTGACGTTCACCTTGATGGCCGGGTGGGCCTGCTCGAACGCGGTGACGATGGTGCCCCAGTACTTCGCGCTGGCATTGGCCGGGCCGGTGCCGTAGTCGGCTACGACGAGCTTGAGGGTGGTGGTGCCGCTGCCGCCGCTGCCGGACGACGAACCGCCGCTGCCGCACGCGGCGAGAGCCAGCGCGGCGGCGGAAGCGAGCGCGACGCCGCCGGCGACGCGACTCGTGA
>DASWUW010000474.1:0-2111 GCA_036406335.1 Trebonia sp. | reverse complement strand
TTCCACCTGGTCAACGAGCAGGACTTCGCCGCCACGGTGTAGTCGATCCGCCTGCCCGCCACCAGGCTGGCCAGGGCATAGCGGAGGAACTTGGCCCGGTCGCCGCCGAGCCGGTAGTCCAGCTGGGCCCAGATCTGCTCGTCCAGCGCCGGGGGATCGGCGGCCAGCGTCACCCAGACCAGGCCCTGGAACTCGGCCAGCCGGACCGGGTGCAGCCCGAGGCCGGCCTTGTCCGCGGTGGCCATGGTGTCCCAGTTCGGCGCGCTCATCAGGCTGCCGTCCAGCCGGTAGGCCCAGGAATGGTACGAGCAGCGGATCGACCGGCCGGCGTTCCCGTGGTCGGCGGCGCAGAGCGTGGCCCCGCGGTGCCGGCACACGTTGAGAAAGGCCCGCAGCCGCTCGTCGCGGCCGCGGACGACGATCACGTTCTCGTCGCCGACGGTGACCCGGACGAAGCGGCCCGGCGCGGGCACGTCCTGCCCCCGGCACACGTACTGCCACTGCCGGGAGAAGATCTCGCGTTTCTCCTGTTCGAAGATGGCCGGATCGGTGTAGTAGCGGCCGGGCAGGGTCGGCAGGAACACGGCGGACGACTTGGCGGCGGGCGATCCGGTGACGGACGATTCGGTGACGGACATGGCGTGCGGCGCTCTCTCACGGTCGCGGTGCGGGGGTGTCGGGGACGCCGGCCGCGCTGCCGAGCGGGGTGTCCGCGCCGCGGGACTGCGCGGCCCGGACCATACGGAAGTCGGTGGGATAGCCGGGGTCGGTGAGGGCCGGCCGGTCCAGGGTGAACGAGTCGATGGCGTAGCCGGTTTCCCCGTCCACCGCCAGGTCGCCCAGGACGTGCCCGAGCAGGGCGGCGAACTTCGCCGCGTGGCCGGCGCCGATGCACAGGCTGACGTGCGGGTAGCCGGGGACGGTGTCCAGCACGAAGTTGCGGTCCGGGGTGAGGTCGTACACGCAGGTCTTGCTGAGCAGCTCGGGGCCGACCGCGCCGGGCAGGTAGCGGGCCAGGAACGCGGCGTTCTCCGCGGTCTGCTCGGGATTGGGCTCGAACGAGCGGGTCTGCTGGGTGACGTACCGCCCGGACACGTCCCGGCCCAGCTTCACCCCCGCCTCCCCGTACACCGGGAAGCCGTAGAACGTGGTCTCCTCGCCGCCGAAGACCGCGCCGTGGAAGATCCACACCGGGAACCGGCCGGGCGCGAACGGCCGCAGGTCCGGTGCGGCGAAATAGCTGACCTGCTCCTGGGTCAGGCTGAGGGGAACGTTCAGCCCCAGGCTGGCGGTCAGCGTGTCGGTCCACGACCCGGCGCAGATGGTCAGCGTCCGCGCCCGGTACACCTCGTCGTCGGTGTGCACGTCGACGCGGGCGTCGGCGGCGGTGACCGACCGGACCGGGGTCTGGTCGCGGAAGGTGACGCCGAGCGCCCGGGCCCGGGAGATGTGCGCCGAGTTGGCCCGGCGGAGGTCCAGCAGGCCGGACTCCGCCTGGTAGAGGCCGATGGTCTCGCGGCCCACCCGCCACTGCGGCCAGCGGGCCGCCAGCTCGGTCCCGTCCATTACCTCGTAGAAGTGTCCCTGCTCGGCCAGCGAGCGCGTGTAGGCGCCGATCTCGGCGTTACCGCCGCGGTCGTCGGGAGCCAGGTTCAGCCCGCCGGTGACCCGCAGCAGTTCCATCCCGGTCTCGGCCTCCAGGGCGCGCACGTGCTCGAAGGCCGCCCGGGTCAGCGAGGCGTAGTCCGCCGTGTGGTACGCGTGCCGGATGATCCGGGAGTGGTCTTCGGACGCGCCCCGCTCGTGACCCAGCCGGTACTGCTCGAGGGCCAGCACGTTCCTGCCCCCGCGCTTGGCGATCCAGTAGGCCGCGGCGCTCCCGATGGCGCCGACCCCCAGCACGATGTGCTCGTAGGAGCTGTTCAACTGGCCGTCCTCCCGCAGGTCGGGCTGCTGTCAGTCTGTCAACCGGAGACGCGGCGGTCATCCGGCATTCCGTTGCCGGTTATGGGCCGCCGCTTCGACATCTGTAGCAAGGGCGGGCGTCCCGTGCAGGTGCTGCAGGCGCAGCGCCAGGTGCGCGAGCAGCCGGTCGCGGCCGTCGCGCAGGT
>DASWUW010000473.1:0-3279 GCA_036406335.1 Trebonia sp. | reverse complement strand
ATCTCCCGCTGGATCGTCCGGCGCAGCGGCCGGGCGCCCAGCACCGGGTCGTAACCGCGCTCGGAGAGCAGCTTCTTCGCCGCCGGCCGGAGCTCGATAGCCATGTCCCGGTCCTTGAGCCGGTCGTCCAGCTTGGCGATCATCAGGTCCACGATCTCGAAGATCTCGTCCTGCTCCAGCTGGTGGAACACGATGATGTCGTCGACGCGGTTGAGGAACTCCGGCCGGAAGTGCTGCTTGAGCTCCTCGCCGACCTTTGACTTCATCCGGTCGTACGACCCCCGGGTCTCGCCCGCCCGGGCGAAGCCGACCGACACGCCCTTGGAGATGTCACGCGTCCCCAGGTTCGTGGTCATAATGATCACGGTGTTCTTGAAGTCCACCATGCGGCCCTGCGCGTCGGTGAGACGGCCGTCCTCGAGGATCTGCAGCAGCGAGTTGAAGATGTCCGGGTGGGCCTTCTCGATCTCGTCAAACAGCACCACCGAGAACGGCTTGCGCCGCACCTTCTCGGTGAGCTGGCCGCCCTCCTCGTAGCCGACGTAACCGGGCGGGGAGCCGAACAGCCGGGAGACCGTGTGCTTCTCCATGTACTCGGACATGTCCAGCATGATCAGCGAGTCCTCGTCGCCGAAGAGGAATTCCGCCAGCGTCTTGGACAGCTCCGTCTTACCGACGCCGGACGGGCCGGCGAAGATGAACGAGCCGCCGGGCCGCTTCGGGTCCTTCAGCCCGGCGCGGGTGCGCCGGATAGCCTGGGACAGCGCCTTGATCGCGTCGTTCTGGCCGATGACCCGCCGGTGCAGCTCGTCTTCCATCCGGAGCAGCCGCTGGGACTCCTCCTCGGTGAGCTTGAAGACGGGGATGCCGGTCGCGGTGGCGAGGACCTCGGCGATGAGCTCCTCGTTGACCTCGGCCACGACGTCCATGTCGCCGGCCTTCCACTCCTTCTCCCGGGTGGCCTTCTTCGCCAGCAGCTGCTTCTCCGTGTCGCGGAGCGCGGCCGCCTTCTCGAAGTCCTGGGAGTCGATGGCCGACTCCTTCTCCTTGCGCACCTGGGCGATCTTCTCGTCGTAGTCGCGCAGGTCCGGCGGCGCCGTCATACGGCGGATGCGCATCCGGGAGCCGGCCTCGTCGATAAGGTCGATCGCCTTGTCCGGCAGGAACCGGTCGCTGATGTAGCGGTCGGCGAGCTGCGCCGCGGCCACCAGGGCACCGTCGGTGATGGACACCCGGTGGTGGGCCTCGTAGCGGTCGCGCAGGCCCTTGAGGATCTCGATGGTGTGCGCGATGGTCGGCTCCGCCACCTGGATGGGCTGGAAGCGCCGCTCCAGGGCGGCGTCCTTCTCCAGGTACTTGCGGTACTCGTCCAGGGTCGTGGCGCCGATCGTCTGCAGCTCACCCCGGGCCAGCATGGGCTTGAGGATGGAGGCGGCGTCGATCGCGCCCTCGGCCGCGCCCGCGCCGACCAGCGTGTGGATCTCGTCGATGAACAGGATGATGTCGCCCCGGGTGCGGATCTCCTTGAGGACCTTCTTCAGGCGCTCCTCGAAGTCACCGCGGTACCGCGAGCCGGCCACCAGCGCGCCGAGGTCCAGCGTGTACAGCTGCTTGTCCTTGATCGTCTCGGGCACCTCGCCCTTGACGATCTTCTGCGCGAGTCCCTCGACCACCGCGGTCTTGCCGACGCCGGGAGCGCCCACCAGGACCGGGTTGTTCTTGGTGCGCCGGGACAGCACCTGCATGACCCGCTCGATTTCCTTGTCCCGGCCGATCACCGGGTCGAGCTTGCCCTCCCGGGCGCCCTGGGTGAGGTTACGGCCGAACTGGTCAAGCACCAGCGAGGTGGACGGCGCCGCCTCGGTGGAGCCGGCCGCGGCTGACGTCGGCTCTTTGCCCTGGTAACCGTGCAGCAGCTGGATTACCTGCTGGCGCACCCGGTTCAGGTCGGCGCCCAGCTTGACCAGGACCTGGGCGGCAACGCCGTCGCCCTCACGGATCAGGCCGAGCAGGATGTGCTCGGTCCCTATGTAGTTGTGGCCGAGCTGCAGCGCCTCACGCAGCGAGAGCTCAAGCACTTTCTTCGCACGGGGGGTGAACGGGATGTGCCCCGACGGCGCCTGCTGGCCCTGGCCGATGATCTCCTCGACCTGCTGCCGCACCGCCTCAAGGCTAATCCCAAGCGACTCAAGCGCCTTGGCTGCGACACCCTCGCCCTCATGAATGAGGCCGAGCAAGATGTGCTCCGTGCCAATGTAGTTGTGATTGAGCATCCTGGCTTCTTCTTGCGCCAGGACAACAACCCGCCGCGCCCGGTCGGTGAACCTCTCGAACATGTCGTCGCTCTCCTCACACAGCGGGGATCCGGCAGGTTTCGGCGTGCCTGCCTGCTCCGCATGGTAGCCGCGTGCCCGACCCTGTACGTAACGCGATTATGCGCAACTACAGGAGACGTTCCCCGGACACTAGGCCTTCACCCCATCCAACAGCGCCAAATGGCGACGTAGTTCCAAGTACGCCACCAGCGAACGCGCTGAGTACCCGTAGCGGTACGCCCCGAGCGAACACGGGCCAGCGGGCGGCGATCACCCGGGGCGCAGAGCGCGGGCCTATCGGCCCCCGTGGTCACCGGCAGCCTGCCGGACCGGGCGGAAATGCGGTCGCCCCGCGTTCCTAGGGGGGTCGGAACACGGGGCGACGGAAAGACGGACGAGAGCCGGCTGGCGCGCTTAGTGCGCCGCTTCGTACTCGGCCACCACGTTCGCCGGGATACGGCCCCGCTCATTTACCTTGTGACCATGGGACCGGGCCCACTCGCGGATTCGCGCGCTCTGCTCCCGGCCCGCGCCGTTGCGCTGACGGCGACGGCGAACCTGCGCCCCGCCGGATTTACGCGCGTGATCCACGTACTGGATCAGCTCGGTACGCAGCTTGCCCGCGTTGCCGGTACTCAAGTCGATCTCATAGGCAACGCCGTCGAGGCCAAAGCTCACGGTCTCCGTTGCCTCACTGCCGTCGATGTCGTCGACCAGCAGCACCTGTACCTTCTGCGCCATGGAGATTCAGCCCTTCTGCGGAGCAAACATTTTCAGTTGTTTAACATATACCCACGTCTTGACCAAGACAATTACGGGACGTGCACTTTTCCTCCGCGGATTGCACCGCGGCGAACACTGAACTGTGACACCCTAGGGAACGTTCACGTGTTGTATCTGAGAAGTGACGTATTCGAACAATGTATGCGCACTTGACATATCCCCGGGCACACCCGCTTGATGT
>DASWUW010000472.1:0-3781 GCA_036406335.1 Trebonia sp. | reverse complement strand
GGTGGCTATGCGGGACGGCGTGGAGCTGGCGACCGATGCCTGGATCCCGTCCGTCACCCCGGTGCCGACCCTGCTGGTCCGGCTGCCCTACGCCAAGGACCTGCCCCAGCTGCTGGCCTACGGGCTCATGCCGAACGTGTTCGCCCTCGTCGAGGCGGGCTACGTGGTGGTGTACCAGGACTGCCGGGGCACGTGGCGGTCCGGCGGGGAGTTCGTGCCCATGCTGAACGAGCCCAGCGACGGCGCCGACACCGTGGACCGGCTGCTGCGCCAGCCGTGGTGCGACGGCAACATCGGCAGTTACGGACCGTCCTACCTGGGCTTCACGCAGTGGGCGAGTGTCGCGGGGGGCGCGCCGGTGAAGGCGATCGCCCCGGCGGTGACCACCACCGACTACTACACGGCGCCGTGGTTCTCCGAGGGCGGCGCGGCCTCCTGGCACACGCTCCAGTCGTGGAGCACCCAGATGGCCATGGTCGAGGCACTGCGCCAGGTCAGCCGGGGCTCCGGCGATCCACAGCTACTGGCCGAGCTGGTCGCGATGATGGCGGACCCGGAGCCGCACCTGGCGGCGATGCCGTCCAGCCGGCTGCCCGCGCTGGAGAAGGTATGGCCGTGGTGGGCCGAGTTCCTGTCCCACCCGGCGCGCGACGACTTCTGGCAGGGCCTGTCCGTGATCGACCAGGCCGAGCAGGTCACCGTGCCCGCCCTGCACATCGGCGGCTGGTTCGACATCTTCGTGGCCAGCACGGCCCGCTCGTTCAGCGAACTGCGGGCCCGGGCCGGGACCGAAGAGGCCCGTGAGGGGCAGCGGCTGATCATCGGGCCGTGGGACCACCTGAACGCGACCGGTATTTACCCGGACCGCAGGTTCGGCCTAACCGGCGATGCCGTCAGCCAGGACCTGACCGGCCAGCACGTGCGCTTCTTCGACCGCTGGCTGCGGGGCCGGAGCGGCGCGCTGGATGGCTCCGGCCCGGTGAAGATCTTCGTGATGGGCATCGACCAGTGGCGCGACGAGCAGGACTGGCCACTGCCGGACACCCGGTACGTGCCCTACTACCTGCACGGCTCAGGCCGGGCCAACACCGCCGCGGGCGACGGGGAGCTCAGCCCCGAGGCACCGGCGGAAACGGCGACCGACACCTTCCTGTACAACCCGCGGCGGCCGGTGCCCAGCCTGGGCGGGCGGCTCATGCTCCCGACGACCGCGAACGCGGCCGGCCCGGTCGACCAGCGGCCGGCCGAGGACCGCGACGACGTGCTCTGCTTCACCTCCCCGGTGCTGGCCGAGCCGCTCGAGGTGACCGGGCACGTCAAACTGACGCTGTTCGCCTCCTCCTCCGCCCCGGATACCGACTTCACCGGCAAGCTGGTCGACGTGTTCCCGGACGGGCGCGCGATCTTCCTGACCGACGGCATCATCCGGGCCCGCTACCGCAACTCGCTGGCCGAGCCGGAGCCGCTCACGCCCGGCGAGCCCTACCAGCTCAGCCTGGACCTGTCGGTGACGTCGAACGTCTTCTTGCCCGGGCACCGGATTCGCCTCGAAGTCTCAAGCAGCAACTTCCCGCGCTTCGACCGGAACACCAACACCGGCGGCGTCATCGCCGACGAGTCGGAAGACCAGGCGGCCGTCGCCGTCAACCGCGTGCTGCACGGCCCCGGCTACCTGAGCCAGCTAACCTTGCCCGTCATCAGCCGGTAGCCGGCCGAGAGGCGGTACTTCGGGAGCGGATGTCCGCGGCCGCCCGCCCACGCCGTAACCTGACCCAGGACGGCCAGCGCGATCCTGCGCGACGACGGCCGCTTTGCTGGTTGCGCACGAAGACCGGGCGGAGGAGCTTGCTCATGGATGAATTGCCGGCCGCAAGCGACCGCGATCCGGGCGGGCCGCTCGCGCCGTCCAAGACCGCTTCGCCGCGGCTGGGCGAGGAGCTGCTCGGCCGCCTCGTGGGATACGGCACGCCGCAGGAGACCCGCACGGGTGACGTGCTGTTCGAGCCGGGTGACGTGGACACTGACCTGATCGTGGTTGTCCGGGGTTCGGTCGACGTGGTCCGGGCGGAGACCGCTGACGCACCCGCCGAGACCGTGGCCCGGGTCCATGCTGGCGGTTTCGTCGGCGAACTGAACCTGATGACCGGGCAGAACGTCTACCTCCGGTGCCTGGTCCGGGAGGCCGGGACGGTCTGCCGGGTCACTCCGGAGCGGCTGCGCCAGCTCATGGCGAACGACGTCGAGCTTTCCGACGTCATCTTCCGGGCGCTGGTCGCCCGCCGGGAGCTGCTGCAGCGCAGCGCCGGCGCCCGGGCCGTGGAGATCGTCGGCAACCCTAGATCGGCCTCCGGCCTGGCGCTGCGGACCTACGCCGCCCGCCAGCGGCTGATCCACGTGTGGTTCGATGCCGACAGCCCGGCGGGCGAGGCGCTGATGAGAGCCTCCGGACTGACCGAGGACGACCTGCCCGCCGTGGTTATGCCCGGCGCGACGCTGAAGCGGACGACGCCGGGCGCGCTGGCCCAGAAACTGAACCTCAGCTACCACCGCTCCGCTAAGAAGCCCGTCGACGTGACGATCGTCGGCGCCGGCCCGGCCGGACTCGCCGCCGCCGTCTACGGCGCGTCCGAGGGTCTGGACACCGTCCTGCTAGACGCCGTCGGCACCGGCGGGCAGGCCGCGGCCAGCTCCCGGATCGAGAACTACTTCGGCTTCCCGTTCGGCCTGTCCGGCGCGGACCTGACCGGCCGGGCCGTCCTGCAGGCGCTGAAGTTCGGCGCCCAGCTGGCCAGCCCCTGCCAGGCGGTCCAGCTCGACACCGACCGGAACGACGGCCAGCTACGGCTGCACCTGCCCGGGGGGGAATTCATCGACAGCAAGGCCGTCGTCATCGCGACCGGTGCCCGCTACCGGGCGCTGCCGCTGGAGCGCTGGCCGGACTTCGAGGGCGCGGGGATCTACTACGCCGCGACCGAGCTGGAGGCCCGCGGGTGCGTCGGCAGCCCGGTCACGGTGGTCGGCGGAGCGAACTCCGCGGGCCAGGCCGCGCTCTACATGGCCGGCCGGGGAAGCGACGTATCCCTCGTTGTCCGCGGCCCGGACATCGCCGCCGAGATGTCCGCCTACCTCGTCGACCGGCTGCTCGTGCATCCGCGGGTGACGGTGCACTGCCGCAGCGAGGTCACCCGGCTGGACGGGACCGGCTTTCTCAGCGAGATCAGCATCACCGACCGTGCGGCCGGTACCGCACGGGCCCAGCCCTGCTCGGGCCTGTTCTGCTTCATCGGCGCCGAGCCGGCCACCAGCTGGCTGACCGGGATCGCCACCGAAGACAGCGGCTTTATCCGGACCGACGTCCAGCTGGACAGCACTGACCTCGGGCCCGCCTGGAATGACCGGGGCCGCAAGCCGCTTCCGTTCGAGACCAACGTCCCCGGCGTGTTCGCCGTAGGCGACGTCCGCTCGGGTTCGATGAAGCGGGTCGCCGCCGCTACCGGCGAAGGCGCCAGCGCGATCGCCTCAGTACACAAGGCCATCGGCGGACTTGCCTAGAGGTAGGGCGCTAGCACCTGCTGCCAGCCGGCCCAGGAAGTCATGCGCGGGGCCCGGGCCGTCTGGTTGTAAGGAGCGTCGAAGAGCACCTGCCGCCAGGGCGGCGGGTTTACCAGGCCGTCGACGCCGGGCCGGTCGTCGACCAGGACGCAGCGCCGGAGCGGATCCCCGATCAGGGTCTTGTCCTTGGTGATGATGACCCGGTCCACCCAGGATTCACCCAGGTGCT
>DASWUW010000471.1:0-2338 GCA_036406335.1 Trebonia sp. | reverse complement strand
CGACCTCGGCGTCGATTTCCCTGGTCTTTTCCGGCACGGCCTGCACGTCGGTCCGGTACTCGGCGCTCTGCTGCGCCTTGCAGTACTCGACAATGTCCCGGATCTCCTTCTCCGAGACGTAGGCGTTCTGCAGCCGCATCGGCTTGGACGCGCCCATCGGGAGGAAGAGCGCGTCACCCTGCCCGACCAGCTTCTCCGCGCCCGGCTGGTCGAGGATGACCCGCGAGTCAGTGAGGCTGGAAACGGCGAAGGCCAGCCGGGACGGCACGTTCGCCTTGATCAGGCCGGTCACCACGTCCACCGACGGCCGCTGGGTGGCGATCACCAGGTGGATGCCCGCGGCCCGGGCCAGCTGGGTGATCCGCACGATGCTGTCCTCGACGTCGCGGGGGGCGACCATCATCAGGTCGGCCAGCTCGTCGATGATCACGACCAGGTACGGGTAGGGCTCGTAAACCCGCTCCGAGCCGGGCGGCGCGGTCAGCTTGCCCGCCCGCACCGCCTTGTTGAAGTCGTCCACGTGCCGGAACCCGGACGCGGCCAGGTCGTCGTAGCGGCGCTCCATCTCCCCGACCACCCAGTCCAGGGCCTCGGCGGCCTTCTTGGGATTAGTGATAATCGGCGTGATCAGGTGCGGGATACCCTCGTAGATAGACAGCTCGACCCGCTTGGGGTCGATGAGGATCATCCGCACCTCGTCCGGCGCCGCCCGCACCAGGATGCTGGTGATCAGGCCGTTCAGGCAGACCGACTTGCCCGACCCGGTCGCCCCGGCCACCAGCACGTGCGGCATCTTGGCCAGGTTGGCCAGCACCGTCTTGCCCTCCACGTCCTTGCCCAGCCCCACCACCATCGGGTGATGATCGGCCAGCGCCGACTCCGAGCGCAGCATGTCGCCCAGGCTGACGATCTCCTTGTCGGTATTCGGGATCTCCACCCCGATCGCCGACTTGCCCGGGATCACCGGCAGGATACGCACGTCGGCCGACTTCACCGCGTAGGCGATGTTCTTGCTCAGCGCGGTCACCCGCTCCACCTTGACCCCGGGATCAAGCTCGATCTCGTACCGGGTCACCGTCGGCCCGCGGGTGAAGTTAGCCACCGTCGCGTCCACCTTGAACTGCTCGAACACGTCCTGCAGGTCAGCCACGACCTTGTCGTTGGCCTTGGTCCGGGCCTTGTGCGGGCTGCCCGGCCGCAGCAGCCCGGCCGGCGGCAGCACGTAGCCGCCCCCGGCGCCGCTCAGGGTCAGCTGCTCCCCCGCCAGCACCGGGCTCGGCGGCACCGCCCGCACCGCCGGCGGCGCCGCGGGCGGCAGGTCGGCCAGCGGGAACTCGGGCTCGGCGGCGGGCCGGTACCCGGCGGGCGGCTCGCCCGCCCGTCCGCCTTCCGGCTGGCCCGGGTCGCCCTCGGGGGTGAAGCCGAGGTCCTCCAGCGCCCCCTCCCCGATCCGGGCCTCGGGCTTGGCCCCCCCCGGCCCGGCTCCCCGGCCCGCCCGGCGGTCCCCGGTCACCAGGACCTGCGGGTCGTAGGGCTTGTGCTGTTCGCCCGGTTCGAGGGTGCCCTTCAGCTGAATGGCGCCGCGGCCGATCTCGCCGCGCCGCTTCCTGCCGTCGGCCGGAAGCTCGTCGTCTTCGTCCCCGACGGCCTGGTCGTCCCACTCGTCGGAGGACCCGTAGCCGAACAGCGCCTTGAACTCGGCCAGCCGCTCGGGCACCTGGCGCACCGGCGTGCCGGTGATGACGAGCAGCCCGTAGGCGGCGAGCAGGCCCAGCAGCGGCGTGGCCACCCAGGCGGTGAGCCCCTTGTCCAGCGGCCAGGAAACGGCCAGGCCGAGCAGGCCGCCCGCGGTCCGCACCACCGGCCAGCCGCCGCCGTGGCGGGCCAGCGTCGGGACGCCCTTGGCGATATGCAGCAGGCCGAGGCCGCCGGCCAGCAGCGCGGTCCAGCCGATCTCGGCCGGCGGGAGCGCCGCGTTGCGGTCCGGGTTGCGCATAAACCGCACGCCGACCAGCGCGAACAGCGCCGGAAGGGTAAAGGCGCCCTCGCCCGCGACCGAGCTGGCCAGCGTGTAGGTGCCCTCGAAGAGCGGGTTGTGCATGCGGGCCCAGATGGCGGCGGCGAAGATGATTGCCAGGCCGAGGAAGGCCAGCCCGACGCCGTCGCGCTTGTGCACGGAATCCAGGTCGCGGGCGTTGCGGCCAAAACGGCGGACCACGGAACCCGCCACCCCCGCCACCAGCAGCCAGGCCATCGCGATGGCGCGCAGCAGCCACCCGGTGAGGACGATAAGGAGGTTGCCCGGGGACGGTGCGGCGCCCTTCTTCCCGGGACCGCC
>DASWUW010000470.1:0-1601 GCA_036406335.1 Trebonia sp. | reverse complement strand
GATCCGAGGGTGAGGCGGCAGCGGCCGGCGGCGGCTTCCTCGACGATGCCGTCGTGGGTGTAGAGGGCCACGGCGGCGGCGGGCAGGTCGAGGATCACCGTGCCCTGGCACGGCCAGCCGCTCCCGTTATCGGACCCGCGGAACTTGCCGATGACGTAGGCGGCGACGTCGCCGCCGGGAAGCTCGCGGGGGTGAAGCGGGGCCCGTTGGGGGTGCGCAGGGTGATCCGGTCGGCACGGAAGGCACGCCAGTCACCGCGGTCGAGATCCCACGCGATCAGGTACCAGCGGCCGTCCCAGGTGATGACGTGGTGGGGCTCGGCGCGGCGCGGGGGCTGGCCGGCGTCTTGCGAGCCGTAGCCGAAACGCAGGATCTCGCGGGCCTGCACGGCGGCGCTGAGCGCGAGCAGCACGTCACCGCCGACAGCCGCGGCCGGCCGCGTGGCAGGCCGTTCGACTGCGGTCACCTGCAAGGCGCTGACGCGATTGCGCAGCCGGGCGGGCATGACCTGCCGGATGGTGTTCAGGGCGCGGGCGGCGGGTTCGGCGAGGGCGCCGCCGGGGGTGGCGGCGGCGATCTGCAGGACGATGGTGAGGGCGACGGCCTGTTCGTCGTCGAACAGCAGCGGGGGCAGTTCGGTGCCCGCGGTGAGCTGGTAGCCCCCGTCGGGGCCCTTGACCGCCGCGATGGGATAGCCGAGTTCGCGGAGCCGGCCAACGTCGCGGCGGACGGTGCGCAGGCTGACGTCCAGCCGTTCGGCCAGCAGTATGCCGGGCCAGTCCCGGCGGGCCTGGAGGAGCGACAGCAGGGCCAGCAGGCGAGCGGAAGTTTTCGGCATGAACCTGATTCTGGCCTAAGTAGGTGCCACATCCTGGCACCTACCCCTGCGAGTCTTGGTATCACGCCGGACAGCGGCGGCCACCCCTTCAATCAAGGAGTCACTAGCATGGCAATCACCACCGCCACCCACCTGAACTTCCGCGGCGACGCCCGGGCGGCGCTGGAGTTCTACCAGTCGGTGTTCGGCGGCCACCTTACGGTCGTCGCATACGGCGACTTCGGCATGCCCAGGGACCTGCCCGACGCCGACAAGGTCGTGTTCGGCCAGGTCACGGCCGACAACGGGTTCCGCATTATGGCCTACGACGTCCCCGGCCAGGCCGTCCCCGCCACCGCGGCGGCCCCCACCACCCGCGAGAACGGCATGACGCTGACCGGCGAGAGGTTCTTCGTGTCCGTGCGCGGTGAGACCGCCGAGGAGGTCGGCGCGCTGTGGGACAAGCTCGCCGGCGGCGCCGAGGTCATCGAGAAGTACGGGCCGTCGCAGTGGGCTCCGGGATTCGGCATGCTGACCGACCGCTTCGGCGTCACCTGGGTCTTCGACGTCGCCGCCTCATACGCCGGCTGACCATCCACGTGCCAGTCACCGGGCCGGGGCGGCCTCCCGGGCCGCCCCAGCCCGGGGCCGGCGCAAGGAAGACCCGTCTCGCCCTCGCGTTCGCGGTCGGCCACCCCGCGATCATCGGCCCGCGCAATCTCCCCAGGAGGATCTAGCCGTGACAGCGCGAGTCGGTACGCGGGCCCTCAACCGGGCAGCCCTC
>DASWUW010000469.1:0-6286 GCA_036406335.1 Trebonia sp. | reverse complement strand
GGCCGGTGCCCGGCTCGGACGTGATGACCGACGGCTCCTTCAGCCAGGGAGCGCGCGCGGTCACCGCGGCGAACTTGGCTGAGAACTCGCCGAACGACAGGTGCTGTGACCGCTCCTGGATCAGCCCGAACGCGGCCGCGTCCCAGAACGCGGTGGTACCGCCGTTGCCGAGGGCCACCGTGTATCCGTTCGGGAGGCTGAACAGCTCGGTCAGTCCGCCGCGGATCCGCCGTACCACCTCCCGCACCGGCGCCTGCCGGTGCGAGGTTCCTAGTACTCCCGCCGCCGCGAGCGCGGCGACCTGCCCGGCGCGGACCTTGGTCGGGCCGCTGCCGAACCGCCCGTCCTTCGGCTTGAGCGCGGCGGGGATGATGATGCTGGTCACCAACCCAGGCTACCGCCCCGGGACCGGAAACCCGGAGCCGTTAAGCCCCGAGCCCCGCCGCACCGGACACGTCCCGCACCGAACGCGGGCCGGGCCCGATATAGCGGGCCGACGGGCGGACCAGGCGGCCGGTCAGCTTCTGCTCCATGATGTGCGCGGCCCACCCCGCGGTCCGCGCGCAGGTGAACATGGACGGCGTGATGTCCGCGGGCACCTGCGCGAAGTCGAGCACGATCGCCGCCCAGAACTCGACGTTGGTCTCCAGCACGCGGTCCGGGCGGCGGGCCCGCAGCTCGGCCAGCGCGGCGTTCTCCAGCGCCAGCGCGACCTCGTAGCGGGGCGCGGCGAGCTCCCTGGCGGTGCGCCGCAGCACCCGGGCCCGCGGGTCTTCCGCCCGGTACACCCGGTGGCCGAAGCCCATCAGGCGGCCGCCGGAGTCCAGGACCTGCTTCACGTAGCCTTCCGCGTCCCCGGTCCGCTCGACCTCCTCCAGCATGTACAGCACCCGGGCGGGGGCGCCGCCGTGCAGCGGCCCGGACAGCGCGCCGACCGCACCGGACAGCGCGGCGGCCACGTCCGCGCCGGTGGACGCGATCACCCGCGCGGTAAAGGTGGAGGCGTTCATACCGTGCTCGGCGGCGCTGACCCAGTAGGCGTCCAGCGCCTGCACGTGGCGGGGGTCGGGCTCGCCGCGCCAGCGGATGAGGAACGCCTCGGCCGCGGTCTTGGCCTCGTCGACGAGCTTGCCGGGGACCTCCGGCAGGTCGGCGCCGCGGGCCGACCGGGCGATAAACGCCAGCAGCTGGGCGCAGGCCCGGCCGACGTCCTCGCGCGCGCGGGCGGCGGAGATATCGAGCAGCGGGCGCAGTCCCCAGCGGGCGCCGAGCGCGGCGACGCCGCTCTGCGCGTCCACCCGCACGTCCCCGGTGCTGAGCGGCAGCCCGAGCGGCTCGGCGGCGGGCAGGCCGGGGGCGAACGCGTTGTCGACCAGCAGCCCCCAGACGTTCCCGAAGGACACGTGGCCGACGAGTTCCTCGATGTCCACGCCGCGGTAGCGGAGCGACCCGCCTTCCTTGTCGGGCTCGGCGATCTCGGTCTCGAACGCTACGACGCCTTCGAGCCCGGGTTTGAAGTCGGACATCTGCCGTCACTTCCCCTCAAGGTGTAAGGATTTTCATTCAAACTCCGGACTGGCACCCCCGGGTAGCCCGGGACGGCGCGAAGATTCGCGATTATTCGCGCTGCCGGCAACTCGGCGACTTTCCCGCCGGGTCACTACCGGGGCGCGCCTAAGATCACCGGTATGAGCGCCGCGTTGACACCGGAAATGCTGGCCAGCGATCCGATGGAGCAGTTCGGGAGCTGGTTCGGCGAAGCCGTGGCCGCCGGGCTGCCGGAGCCGAACGCGATGGTGCTCACCACCATCGGGGACGGCCCGCACGCACGGACCGTGCTGCTCAAGTCGCACGACAGCGCGGGTTTCACGTTTTACACCAACCGCACCTCGCGCAAGGGGCGTGACCTGGCCGGCGACCCCCGCTGCACCGTGCTGTTCCCCTGGTACGGCCTCGGCCGCCAGGTGACCGCGGAGGGCGCCGTCCGGCCGCTGTCGGTCAGCGAGAGCGAGCCCTACTACCACTCGCGGCCGCGGGTGTCGCAGATCGGCGCCTGGGCGTCGCGGCAGTCCACCGTGCTCGCGTCGCGGGACGTGCTCGACGACCGGGTGGCCGAGCTGTCCGCCCGCTGGCCGGAGGGGACCGAGGTGCCCATGCCGGACTTCTGGGGCGGCTACCTGATCGTGCCCGAACGGGTCGAGTTCTGGCAGTCGCGGCCGAACCGGCTTCATGACAGGCTGAGCTACCGGCGTACCGCGGGCGGCTGGACCATCGAAAGATGGTCGCCCTAGGCATGAAACGCTGTCCTTTTAGGTTCCTGATGGTGATGGCGCCGTGCGCGTAGCATCACTGTCAGGAGGAAGGTTCCTGTGACTGCCCATGGGCTTATCGACACGACGGAGATGTATCTCCGGACCGTGTTCGAACTCGAAGAAGAGGGGATCGTCCCGTTGCGGGCGCGGATCGCCGAGCGGCTGGAGCAATCCGGCCCGACGGTCAGCCAGACGGTCGCCCGCATGGAGCGGGACGGCCTGCTGCACGTGGCCGGAGACCGGCAGCTGGCGCTCACCGAGCCCGGCCGGGCGCTGGCCACCCGGGTGATGCGCAAGCACCGGCTGGCCGAGTGCCTGCTGGTCAGCGTGATCGCGCTCCCCTGGGAAGAAGTGCACATCGAGGCGTGCCGCTGGGAGCACGTCATCTCCGAGTCCGTCGAGCGGCGGCTCTACGAGCTGCTCGGTCACCCGGACCGCTGCCCGCACGGCAACCTCATCCCGGGACTGGGGGAACTGGTCAAGGAGGCCGACGCCGCCGCCATGGCGGCGGACGAGACGATGATCGGTGTTACCCACGGGACGCACGAGGCTTCACGGGTCACTGTTACGCGGATAACCGAGCAACTTCAAAGTGATCTGGACCTGATGCTTAAACTGAAGCGAGCCGGGATACAACCCGGACGCGAGGTATTGCTCGGGGCGGTGGACGGCGGGGTGCGGGTATGCGGCGAAGACGACGCCGGGCCGGCGGCGCCGGTCGACCTGTCGGCCGAGATCGCGTCGCACGTGTTCGTGTCCAAGGAGTAATTCGGGAGATCTTTTCGGTGACCGGAGCGTGACCAGGGCACGCTGGAACGACAGCCTGCCCGCCGAAACAGTACTGCGCCAGGCCGAGATCGGCGTCATCGTCGCGGACCGGGCCGGCGTCGTGGTGTTCTCGAACGAGCACGTGGCCCGGATGCTGCGGCTCGACGAGACGGCCGCCGTCCTGGTCGGCAAGCCGCTGAACGAACTCGGGCTGCTCCCCGACACCGAACCCGGCCGGGCCGACGAGATCGCCCGTCAGGTGCTGCGCGGGGTGTCCTGGGAGGACATGTTCGCCGGCCAGCGGGCCGACGGCAGCTTCCTGTTCGTCCGGGAACTGGCGGTTCCGCTGCGCGACCCGTCGGGTGAGATCGACGGCATCGTGATGTTCATCAGCGAGGCCGGGCGGCGCGACGCGCAGCGCGAGCCGGACCGGCTCCGTGTGCTCGAGCGGATCGGCCAGCGGCTGGCCGGCTCGCTCGAGCTCGACGCGACCTTGCGCGAGGTCGCGCAGATCCTCGTCCCCCGCTTTGGCGACCACTGCTTCATCGACCTGTTCACCGGGGACAAGCTGATCCGGCGGGCCGCGGCGCACGCCGGCGGGTGGGAGCCGCCAGCCGGCACCTGGGCCCGGACCGGCGAAGCCATCCAGTACCCGTCCGGCCACTTCATGCAGCAGGCCATGTCCCGCCTGGAAACCATCGTGGTGCCGGACCTGCAGGCGGACTACTACCCGGCGCCCAGCGAGCAGTCCCTCGCGGCCGCCGACCAGGCCGGGCTCACCTCGGTGCTCGCGTCGCCCCTCTACGCGCGGGGCGAGCTGCTGGGCGGGATCTCCCTGGCCCTGTCCCGGCTCACCGACCGGCCCGATCCGCACTACGACCTGTCCGACGGCGACCTCATCGGGGCGATCGCCTCGCGGGTCGCGGTCGCCATCGACAACGCCATGCTGTTCGAGGCCGAGCGGCGCACGGCGCTGGCCTTCCAGCAGTCCCTGCTGCCGGACTCGGTCCCCGAACTGGACGGTCTCGAGATCGCGTTCCGCTACGTGCCCGCCAAACCGCTGGCGACCCAGGGACAGGGCATCCAGACCCAGGTCGGCGGGGACTGGTACGACATCATCCCGCTCGCGGCAGGCCGGGTCGGCCTGGTGATCGGGGACGTCGAGGGCCGCGGCGCCCGCGCTGCGGCGACCATGGGCCAGCTCCGCGCCGCCCTGCGGGCCTACGCCCAGGACGAGAAGTCACCCGCCGACATCATGCGCAAGCTCGACGAGTGGGTCCGCTCCACCGCACCCGTCGGCGCGGGCGGCGACCCGCCCACGGTGTCGTGCATCTACCTCATCTACGACGCCTGGTCCCGCGAGCTGACGTTCGCCAACGCGGGCCACGCAGCCCCCCTGATGGCCGCCGGCGGCACCGTCCGCCCGCTCGAGGTCCGGCACAAGGGCGTACTGCTCGGCGTGCGCGGCCGCGGTATCCGCGGGCTGCCGACCTACCGCGAGCAGACCGTTATCCTGCCTCCGGGCGCCGCCCTGGTGCTCTACACCGACGGGCTCACCGACCGGCGCGGCCGGGCGGACGGCGACGGCCACTACACCGAGACCGAAGCGGTGACGATGCTGCGCGACGCGCTGCTGGCCGCTCCCGCGTCGGCGGCGGCGCTGGTGGTGGCGGCCGAGACCGCCGTGCCGGGCGACATCGACGACGACATGGCGATCCTCGTGTTCCGCTCCTCACCCGACGACCTGGCCACCTTCGAGCGTTCTTTCCCGGCCGAGCCGATCATGGTCTCGGAGGCGCGACGGCTCGCGACGGCCACCTTCACTGCCTGGGACATGCACCCCGACCAGGCCGACCTGGCCCTGCTGCTGGTTTCCGAGGTAGTGACCAACGCGGTGCTGCACGCGTCGGTCACCCCGAGCCCGGCCGGGCGCCGCTTCGACCTGGAACTCGACCCGATGCCGGTCGACGCGCCGCCGCCGGGGGTGACCGTCGGCGCCCTCACCCCGCCGACCGGCCTCGCCCTGGGCGCCCACTACGCGCCGGTGTACCGGCCGCGCGAGTTCACCCTCCGGCTGCGCCGCGGCGCGGAGGCGGTGTGGGTCGAGGTCTTCGACCCCGATCTCCGGCTCCCCCGGCTGCGCACCGCCCGGGCCACCGACGAAGGCGGCCGCGGCCTCTACCTGGTAGAACAGCTGGCCACCCGCTGGGGATCGCGCCCCACCGCCGACGGTAAGGCCGTCTGGTTCGAGATTCCGCTGGACAACAAGGCCGGCTAACCGCACTTCCGGCAGTCCGCGGCACCCTGGGGGCAGGCGACCATGATCGGTGACCGGTGGGGCGTTAGCTCCAGCGAGACTACGCGCCACTACCCGTGTGACGACTTCGTCTCCGACCCCGTACTGCAGGCCTGGCGAGGAGTCACCGTCGCCGCGCCCGCCGCGGCGGTGTGGCCGTGGGTCGCCCAGGTGCGGCTCGCGCCCTACTCCTACGACTGGATCGACAACCGGGGCCGCCGCTCGCCCCGGGAACTCGCCGGGCTCCCCGAGCCGCGGGCGGGAGAGAACTTCACCGCCGTCGGCGGCCGGGCGCTGGGCCGGATGGTGTCCGTCGAACCCGGCCGGCAGCTGACCGGCGTCATCCTGGGCGCCTGGATGTCCTATGTCCTGCTCCCCCAGCCCGGTGACACGACGCGGCTGCTGCTCAAGGTCGTCCTCCGGGGCCAGCGCTGGATCGCCCCGGCCGTATCCGTCGGCGACCTGATCATGGCCCGGCGGCAGCTGCAGAACTTCAAGCAGCTGGCCGAACGGCATTACCGCCGGTAATTCATAGCGAAGCGGACGGCCCCGCTTCCGCGAGTGACCTGCCCTTTCCGGAGGATGACTTCGACCTGGACGCACATCTTGCCTGGACGGTCGCGGAGATCGAGGCGGGACGGCAGCGGATACCGTCGGAGACGGATATCGAGGGTCCGGCGATATCCGTCAGCCTGGGCGACGCCTGCGACCTGGACCCGGCCCTGCTGGCGGCCATGTGCGGCCCGGACGGGCTGGTCGGGGGCGGCGGGCGTGCTGGTCATGGCACCGCGCCTTCGGGTCGGTGGTTGTCTTTCCCTGGTGCTTCGGCCTGCCTGCGGGCGTGCAGGCGGGTCATGGCGGTGAGCTGGTTTTCGAGGACGTCGCGGCGGCCGGCGTTCGCTGCCGCGTT
>DASWUW010000468.1:0-4339 GCA_036406335.1 Trebonia sp. | reverse complement strand
GAGGGTCCGCAGGATGAAGGCCCGGGCCGTCGAAACCTCCTCGGCCCGGCCGGGAATCGCCAGCGAGCCGAGGATCGCGGCTCGCTGCCGCATCTGGGATCCGGGGAACGCCTCGCGAGCGGGGCGGATCTTCAGGGGGGTGTCCATCTGCGCATGCCTCCCGTTGTGGCGCATTCAGAACTCCGGTGCCTCGACCTACCGCGCGAAATTGGCCCAGCAAATCCTGGAAGCGATAGCTCCCTTGCGGTGGCATATGTCCGATTACTGGCACTTGCCGGTTACACTCCAGGCTGCCGATAGCCACCTGTCGGCTGCTGGGAGCACTACGATCATGCACGTGCAAGCGCGCGCCACGCAAGTGCGTAGAGCAAATCTAAAGGATGAAATCGCGGATGGGATTTCACTTCGCCAGTTTTGGCTGTATCGTGCTACTAATGCCATCGTCGGACAAGACCGGCGCTGCCCGCTTAAATGGCCTCGACAGGCAATGGCGAAGTCTCCGCTTAAGGAGGTGGATGCGCCGTGAGTACCGGTCCGACCGTCCGCCGCCGCCGCCTCGGTACTGAGCTGCGGAAACTGCGCGAGTCCAACGGTTACAAGCTGGAAGAGGTGGCCGCGCAGCTCGGCGTTGCCCCGTCGACCCTATCGCGGATCGAGACTGGCAAGGCGCCGACTAAGTCGGCCTACCTGAGCCAGATGCTCGAGACGTACGGCGTGGTCGACCCGGCGCAGCGCCAGATACTCGTCGACATGGCCCGCGAAGGCCACCGCAAAGGCTGGTGGGCCGCCTACGACGACGTACTGCCGAGCGGGTTCGACATCTACGTCGGGCTGGAGGCGGAGACGGCCGCGGTCCGCGGCTACGAGATCTCCGTGGTGCACGGCCTGCTGCAGACAGCCGACTACGCCCGGGCGGTACTCGGAGAGATGTTCCCCCGGCACAGCGTCGAGCAGATCGACCGTCTCGTCGACCTGCGGATCCAGCGTCAGCAGCGACTTGACGACGACCCGCCGCTTGAGCTCTGGGCGATCCTGGACGAGGCGGTCGTCCGGCGGCCGGTCGGCGGAGGCACGGTGATGCGCCGTCAGCTGGAGCACTTGCTGGCGATGGCCGCCCGGCCCGGGCTGACCCTGCAGGTCCTGCCGTTCTCCTGCGGTGCCCACGCTGGGCACGGCGGCCCGTTCTCGATCCTGGAGTTCCCGAACCGGACCGACGCCGAGGTCGCCTACGTGGAGTCGGTAGCCGGCCTGCTGTACCTGGAGAAGGACCGTGAGGTGCGGGCGCGGACCGAGGCCTTTGACCGGCTGCGCGCCGCTGCGCTCGCCCCGGCAGCCTCGGCCGAGCTGATCGCACGGGTGGCAAGCGAACTTTGAGGGAGCCGTGACGGCTGGGGTGGCCGCCACGGAGCACGACACAGGGGAAAATCGAGAGGGAGGAAACCTATGGAGACGAACCTGGGCAAGCTGCACTGGTTCAAGAGCAGTTTCAGTGCGGCGGGCAACTGCGTTGAGGTGGCGCACCTGCCCGGCGGCGGGATCGCGGTCCGCGATTCCAAGGACCGGGCGAAGGAACCCCACCAGTACACTCACGGCGAGTGGCAGGCCTTCCTGGCCGGTGCCAAGAGCGGTGAGTTCGACCTGCCCGCGGCCTAGCGGGCGCCAGGCCGCGTCGCGGCCGGACGCTGGCCGCGACGGCTGCTGCCGTTCCGGTTAGGGGGGAGAGATGACGGCGGGTTCCCGTGCTGAACGGGACCCGCCGTCACCCGTTGGCCGTCACTCGTCCTCGGCCGCTTCCAGCTGCCGGATGATCTCGTCGAAGAACCGCGGGGTCTCGTGCGGCTCGTAGGCCACGATGGACAGGCGCTCCATGGCAAGCAGGTAGCGGTCCACGTCGGCCTGCTTGTCGAGGTAAAGGGCGCTGGTCAGGTTTTCCACGTAGACGACGTCGGGCAGGTCGCGCTCGGCGAACCGCAGGATGCTGAACCCGGTGGGCGACGCGTGCCCGCCCGCCCCGTAGGGAAGCACCTGCAGGGTGAGCGTGGGGCTGGCGCAGGCCTCGCGCAGGTAGCGGAGCTGCTCGAGCTGGACCTTGGCCCCGGCGACCGGCCGGCGCAGCGCCGCCTCGTCCAGGATGACCCAGAGCTTCAGCTTGCCCTCACGGAACCGGCGCTGCCGCTCCTTGCGCAGCACGACGAGCCGCTCGGCCTGCTCCAGGGGGAAGTCGCCGAGCGAGATCACCGCGGTGGCGTACTCCTCGGTCTGCAGGAGGCCGGGGATGAACTGCGCCTCGTAGACCCGGATGGACCGGGCCGCCTCCTCCATGCCGACGTAGGCCTGGAACCAGTCCGGCAGGATGTCGTTGTAGCGGTGCCACCAGCCGGGCCGGTTGGACTGCTCGGCCAGGGTCAGCAGCTGCTCGCGCTCGCGCGCCTCGACCCCGTACAGCGTCAGCAGGTCCAGCACGTCGATCTCGCGGATCGCGTTCCGCCCCAGCTCGATCCGGCTGATCTTGGACTCCGACGCGCGGATCTTGCCCGCCGCCTGACGGGCGGTGATCCCCCGGGCTTCCCGCAAGCGGCGCAGGTGAGAGCCGAGCAGAATGCGCAGGACGGTAGGGCCGTCCGAAGAGTCAGGCACGCCGCCGACCTCCTGTGTAATCCGGGTACCGCGGTACTGTGAAAGACGCGCGGTTAGCCGCGCTGGCCGATATCGTCATCTGCTACGCAATTGCTTCAACTGGGATCGCTCCCGGCAGCAGCCCAATGTTATCGCACCTGCGATTCCTTGTCGGCTATCCGGTCCTTAGATTTCTCCTTATTCTCGTCGTCTTGGAACCGGTGCGCCGGCCGTACCGGGCAGTGGCGTCGGCAAGCGGGCGCGGCCTATTGTGCATGCACAACACCGCATTCCGGGCCCGCCCCGCAGCGGCGGCTTCCCCGGCCGGGCCAGGCCCGCGGCCAGCCGGGCGGGGCGGCGCGCGGCCAGGGGGACCAGGCCGGAATGACCGGAGAGCGGCTGACGGAATTGCGCTGGGAAAACTCGATAACTGGACCATTTCAGCTAGTCCGTGACCGCGGCCGTCAGCCTGCAGCACGCAATTGCGCTGTGCTATTTTTGGACGAGCGTCCAATTTATTTTTGGACACTCGTCCAAATTCTTGTAATACCGGGGCCGGGCCGGGTCATTAGCGTGGCAATAGCCGGGGAAGCTGCCCGGCGGGCGGCCGCCCGCCGGACCGCCTTCCGTATGATCGGCGCCATGCGCTATCGAACCCTGGGTGATTCTGGTCTGCTCGTCTCGGTGGTCGGCCTCGGCTGCAACAACTTCGGCGGCCGCCTCGACGTCGGGCGCACCCGCGCCGTGGTCGACGCGGCCATCGACGAGGGCATCACACTGCTGGACACGGCGGAATCCTACGGGGGAAACGGCGCCTCCGAACTCGCCCTGGGCGAGGTCCTGAGCGGCCGCCGGGACAAGGTCGTGCTCGCCACCAAGTTCGGCGGCTCGGACGTGGGCTACGGCCCGGCGGCCGGCGCCCGGGGCGGCCGCAGTTACATCCGGTTGGCGGTCGAGAAGTCGCTGGCCCGCCTCAAGACCGACTACATCGACCTGTACCAGCTGCACCAGCCCGACCCGGCGACACCGGTGGAGGAGACCCTCGCCGCCCTGGACGACCTGGTCACCGCGGGCAAAGTGCGCTACCTGGGCAGCTCCAACTTTGCCGGCTGGCAGATCGCCGACGCCGCCCGGGCCGCGGCCAGCGGCGGCCGGACACCGTTCGTCTCCGCCCAGAACCACTGGTCACTCCTGGAACGAGGCGCGGAGAGGGAGGTCGTCCCCGCCGCGCGCCACTTCGGCGTCGGCCTGCTGCCGTTCTTCCCGCTGGCCAACGGCCTGCTCACCGGCAAGGTGCGCAAGGGCCAGGACATCCCGGGGAACTCGCGTCTAGCCGAGCCGCGCCGGGCCGGCTACGTCACCGACGCCAAGCTGGACAAGGTGGAGGCACTGATCGCCTGGGGCCAGGAGCAGGGCGTGTCCATCCTCGATATCGCCATCGGCGGTCTCGCCGCCCAGCCGGGCTGCTCCTCGGTTATCGCCGGCGCCACCTCTCCTGAGCAGGTCAAGGCCAACGCCGCCGCCGGCGAGTGGCAGCCCGCGCCCGAGCAGCGGCAGGCGATCGACGCGATCGTCCCCCCGCCCGCGCCGGAGCGCTGACGCTCAGCGGCGCAGCGCCCGCAGCAGGTTCCCGGGCCAGTACCAGACCGTGTAACGGCCGACGCGGTAGACGCGGGCGGGCGGGCCGAACGCGGCCAGCACTGCCTTCTGGCCGGTGAACCCG
>DASWUW010000467.1:0-5392 GCA_036406335.1 Trebonia sp. | reverse complement strand
GCAAGTCGGCCGGCCACGCGGCGGCCGCGGCCGACGCGCTGCGCCGGGTCCGGCCGCAGGAGCTGCGCTACTACCTGGGGCAGGCCCACTACCGGTCGACTATCGAGTACACGCCGGAGGCGCTGGACGACGCGGCCGCCGCCTACCGGCGGATCGAGCGCTTTGTCATCCGGGCGCAGGCCGCGCTTGGGTCCGCCGCTCCCGCTGATGCTGTCTCCCGGGCCGGCGACGTCCCCCGCGCCGACGAGGCCGAGGCCGAGCCCGATGACGCCCCGTTCGCCGACGAGACCGGGCTCGCCCGGCTGCCGTTGTCCTTTAGCGCGGCGCTGGATGACGACCTCAATGTCTCCGCCGCGCTCGCCGCCCTGCACGCCACAGTGCGCGACGGCAACTACGCTCTAGGTGCGGGGGACACGGAGAGCGCCGCGACCTGCCTGGCGCAGGCCCGGGCGATGCTCGAAGTCCTCGGCCTCGACCCGCTCGGGCCGGCCTGGCAGGGCGGCGATCCGGGGGACCGGCTCCGCGATGTCGTCGGCGCGCTGGTCGCGCTGGCGCTCCGGCAGCGGGAAGCGGCACGGGCACGGTGCGACTATGCTTCGGCCGACTCCATCCGGGACACCCTGGAGCGGAACGGGGTACTGGTCGAGGACACGCCGGAAGGCCCCCGATGGGAACTGGCGCGGTAAACGAATGGACTGGCGGAGCAGGCGATGAGCGGCAAAAAAGGCGGCGAGGACGGCCGGGCGCCGGGCGGCGGCGGCTACAGCAAGCGCGGCAAGCCCCGTCCCGGCACCGGTGGTAACCGCCGGGACAAGCTCGAAGGCCGGGGCCCGACGCCGCCGGCTAACCAGCGGCCGCACCATCCCGCGTACCGGGCGGCGTCCCGGGCGGCCGCGGCGGCGGCCAGCGGACGGCCCGCCCCGGGTCCGCGGGGAAGCGGACGGGACGGAGACAGCCGGTCCCGTTCGGAGTCCTCCTACGAGAACCCGGGGGTCCGGGGCGGCGGCGAGGGACCGGAAATGGTCGCCGGGCGCAACTCGGTGGTGGAGTCGCTGCGCGCCGGGATCCCGGCGATCGCCCTCTACGTCGCGGGCCGGGCGCACGAGGACGAGCGGGTCGCGGAGGCCGTGCAGCTGGCGGCGGACGCGGGCATCGCGGTCCTCGAGTCCGGGCTGTCCGAGCTGGACCGGCTGACCGGCGGCGCCATCCACCAGGGGGTCGCGCTGCGGGTGCACCCCTACGAGTACTCGCACCCGGAGGATCTGGCCAAACGGACCGGGCCGGCCCTGCCGCTGATCGTGGCCCTGGACGGCGTGACCGACCCGCGCAACCTGGGCGCCGTGGTCAGGTCGGCCGCGGCGTTCGGCGCCACCGGCGTGGTGGTGCCCGCCCGCCGGTCGGCCGGGGTGAACGCCGGGGCCTGGAAGGCCTCGGCCGGGGCGCTCGTCCGGCTGCCGGTAGCGCAGGCGGTGAACCTGACCCGGGCGCTGGAGAGCTACAAGAAGGCCGGGTTCTTCGTGGCCGGGCTGGATGCCGAGGGGACGACCAGCCTGCGCGACCTGTCGATCGCCGACGGGCCGATGGTCCTGGTGGTGGGCTCGGAGGGCCGCGGGCTGTCCCGCATCGTGGCCGCCGCCTGCGACCTGCTGGTATCGATTCCGATGGCGTCCGGCAACGAGTCGCTCAACGCCGGCATCGCCGCGTCGGTCGCCCTCTACGAGATCGCCGGAGTGCGCGCCCGGCTGGCGGACCAGCCCGCGGGATCGCCTCGCCGCCCGCGGCGCTTACCGGCCTTGCCCGGGAGCTAGGCGTCTAGGCCCTGGCCAGGGCGACCCGGACCTCGCCGCCGTCGCCCGCCGGCTGCGGCGGCGAGGTTACCTCGGCCGCCGGGACGACGGCCAGCTCGGTGACCAGCGTTTCCCCGGCGACAAAGACGGCGTGGGTGCGGACCGCGTCGGCCACGACGCCGTCCGCGCCGACGACCAGGGTGATCCGGTCGGAGACGTCCAGCCCGGCGTCCTTGCGGGCCTGCTGGATGACCCGGATGACGTCGCGCGCGGTCCCTTCCGCGGCCAGCTCGGCCGTGACCGCCGTGTCCAGCGCGATGAGCCCGCTGCCGGGCACCGCGGTCGTCGAGTCCGGGTCGGCGGCGACCAGCTTCAGCTCGTACTCGCCCGGCTTCAGCTCGGCCCCGGCCGCGGTGACGATGTCACCGGCTTGCGACCAGTCGCCCGCCTTGACCGCCTTGATGACCGCCTGAACCTGCTTGCCCAGGCGCGGCCCGAGCACCCGCGGGTTGACCGTCAGCTGGAACTCGCCCAGGGTCGCCGGGTCGTCGCTCAGCACCAGGTCCTTGACGTTGACCTCGTCCTTGATGACGTCGGCGAAGTCGCCCAGCGCGGCCGCGGCCGGGTGAGCCACCGTCAGCGACGCCAGCGGCAGGCGGACCCGCAGCTGACGGCCCTTGCGCAGGCTCAGCGCGGCGCTGCAGACCTCACGGGTCAGGTCCATCGCGTCGGCCAGGTGAGCATCAGCCGGCCAGCCGGCCACGTCCGGCCAGTCCTCCAGGTGCACGCTGGTCTCGCCGGTGAGGCCGCGCCAGATCGTCTCCGCGGTCATCGGCAGCAGGGGCGCGGCGGCCCGGGTCACCGTCTCGAGCACCGTCCACAATGTGTCCAGCGCGTCGGCGTCACCCGCCCAGAACCGCGACCGGGACCGGCGGATGTACCAGTTGGTCAGCAGCTCCAGGTAGTCGCGCAGCGTCTGGCAGGCGGCCGCGATGCCGTACTCGTCCAGCTGCCGCCCGATCTCTTCCACCGCGGCCCTGGTCTTGGCCAGGATGTAGCGGTCGAGCACGTGGGCGCTGTCGGTGCGGGCCCGGGCGGTGTAGTTCTCCGCGTTGGCGTACAGCGCGAAGAAGTAGTACGAGTTCCACAGCGGCAGCAGCGCCTGCCGGACGCCGTCGCGGATGCCCGGCTCGGTGACCACCAGGTTGCCGCCGCGCAGGATCGGGCTGGCCATCAGGAACCAGCGCATCGCGTCCGACCCGTAGCGGTCGAAGACCTCGTTCACGTCCGGGTAGTTGCGCAGCGACTTGGACATCTTCCGGCCGTCGTTGCCGAGCACGATGCCGTGGCTCACGCACGAGCGGAAGCTCGGCCGGTCGAAGAGCGCGGTGGCCAGGACGTGCAGCGTGTAGAACCAGCCCCGGGTCTGCCCCATGTACTCGACGATGAAGTCGCCGGGGTAGTGGCTGTCGAACCAGTCGCGGTTCTCGAAGGGGTAGTGCACCTGGGCAAACGGCATCGACCCGGACTCGAACCAGCAGTCCAGCACCTCGGGAACCCGGCGCATGACCGACTGGCCGGTCGGGTCGTCCGGGTTGGGCCGGGTCAGCTCGTCGATGGCCGGGCGGTGCAGGTCGGCCGGGCGCACGCCGAAGTCCCGCTCCAGCTCGTCCAGGCTGCCGTACACGTCGGTGCGCGGGTACTCCGGGTCGTCGCTCTGCCAGACCGGGATCGGCGAGCCCCAGAACCGGTTGCGGCTGATCGACCAGTCGCGCGCGCCCGCCAGCCACTTGCCGAACTGCCCGTGCTTGACGTGCTCGGGGACCCAGGTGATCTGCTCGTTCAGCTCCACCATGCGGTCCCGGAACTTCGTCACCTCGACGAACCAGCTGGAGACGGCCTTGTAGATCAGCGGGTTACGGCAGCGCCAGCAGTGCGGGTAGGAGTGCGTGTAGTCGGCCCGGCGCACCAGCGCGCCGTCCGCCCGCAGGCGGGCGATGATCGCCTTGTTCGCCTCGAAGACGTGCTCGCCCGCCCAGTCGGTGATGACCGGCAGGTACCGGCCCTGCTCGTTGACCGTGAGTACGATCGGGATGCCGGCCGCCTGGCAGGCGACGGCGTCGGCCTCGCCGTAGGCGGGCGCCATGTGCACCACGCCGGTGCCGTCCTCGGTGGTCACGTCGTCCGACGCGATGACCTGCCAGGCGTTCTGGGTGCCGAAGGTGCCGGTGTCGGTCAGGTAGTCGAAGAGCGGCTGGTAGCGGCGGCCAAGCAGGTCGCTGCCCTTCATCTCGGCGACCGTCTTCGCCCCGGCGAGCTCCTGCTCGTACGCGCCCAGCCGGCTCTCGGCCAGGATGTAGCGCTCGCCGTCCCCGGTCTCCACGGTCACGTAGGTGATGTCCGGGCCGACCGCGACCCCCAGGTTGGACGGCAGCGTCCACGGAGTGGTGGTCCAGGCCAGGATCCACTCCCCGGTCTCCAGCTTGAACCGGACGGTCACGCTGGGATCCGTTCGGTCGCTGTAGACGTCGTCGTCCATCCGCAGCTCGTGGTTGGACAGCGGAGTCTCGCACCGCCAGCAGTAGGGCAGCACCTTGAAGCCCTGGTAGATCAGGCCCTTGTCGTGCAGCTGCTTGAACGCCCACAGGACGCTCTCCATGTACGGGAGGTCGAGCGTCTTGTAGTCGTTGCTGAAGTCGACCCAGCGGGCCTGCCGGGTGACGTACTCCTCCCAGTCCTTGGTGTAACGGAGCACGGAGTCGCGGCAGGCCTCGTTGAAGGTGTCGATGCCCATCGCGAGGATGTCGGCCTTGCCGGAGATGCCGAGCAGCCGCTCCGCCTCCACCTCGGCCGGGAGCCCGTGGCAGTCCCAGCCGAACCGGCGGTCGACCTTGGCCCCGCGCATCGTCTTGTAGCGCGGGACGATGTCCTTGACGTAGCCGGTCAGCAGGTGGCCGTAGTGCGGCAGCCCGTTGGCGAAGGGCGGGCCGTCGTAGAAGACGAACTCGGCGTCCCTGTCCCGGTTCCTGATCGACTCAGCGAACGTCTGGTGGACGTTCCAGTAGGCGAGCGCCCGCTGCTCAAGCTCGGGAAAGTCCGGCTGGGCGGGTACCTCGGACGCACCCGCGCGCGGGTAGGTGGCCACTTCACTCCTCGGGCATCGCGATCGCTGTGCCGCGAGGGCGACGGGCCCGCCTCCGTGCGGGCCCACCGCGGTACCACCTCGCTTGCCGTCCGGTTCCCGGCATTTCGCGCCGAGGACGAACGACCGCTCATTGGCCGGCTGTGACGGGCCGGACCCGCCCGGTTCTACTGGGGCATCCGCGGCACCGCCGCGGGCCTGTTCTTCCGGAGGCTCCCCGGTGATGGCCGGATCAACGCCCTGTACTGCTGAGTATAGCGGGACGGGTAACCGCCGGGCGCCCGATTATGTTCCCCCGGAAGGGCCGAGGTGGCTGTGTGCATTTCCGAAAGGTTTCGATAAGCGGGACTTCGTAACTGTTTACTCACGAGTAAACATAGCCGGGGACCACCTAGAACGGCGTCACTGGAGGATTTCATGGATCTTGCCCCCGATTTCTCTTTTCAGCCGCTGCCGGCCGCAT
>DASWUW010000466.1:0-4068 GCA_036406335.1 Trebonia sp. | reverse complement strand
TGCGGTCCCGGGTGCAGCTGAGCAATCTGCTCCGGGACCGCACGTAGCTCAGGCTGTGCGGAACCCCTCGCGGAGCCAGTGCGCGGTGACCGCGGCGTACCGCTCCGGGGCCTCCTCCCAGGCGCAGTGACCGGTGTCGAGAATCTCGAGCCGGCTGTGCGGCAGCTGGCGGTGCAGGATCTCGGCGTCCTCGTCCAGCGCGTAGGGATCGTCCCGGCCGACGATGATCTGCGCCGGGGTGGTCAGCGAGGCCAGCAGCGGCGCCAGGGCCTCCAGGTCGGCCGGGTAACGGCGGACGTAGGCGATGGAGTCGACAAACCGGCGGCCCGCGTAGGAGACCGTGTAATCGTCCCGAACCAGGTCGGGCACCGCGTAGTTCTTGATCTGGCTGACCGATCCCCGGATGACCTCAGCCGGGTCCAGGGCTTCGAAGGGACTCAGGTCGGGCGCCTCGACGAAGGTCTTCAGCAGTCCGTCAGTGTGCAGGGGGAAGGTAGCGGCGCCGGCACCGACCACGATGCTCGCGAACGCGTCGGGGTGGTAGGCCGCCGCGCACAGCAGGGCCGCGGTCCCGACGTCCGGGCCCAGTGCGTGAGGACGGCCGAGACCGAGCTCGGCCGCGAACCGGACGACGAAGTCGCCCATCGCCCGGGGTGACATCAGCCCGGGACGGCCCTGCGACTGCCCGAAGCCGGGCAGGTCCACGGCGACCAGGGAGAAGTCGGCCGCCAGGATGTCCCACATCGGCAGGTAGGCGTAAACGCTTTCCGGCCACGGGCTGAGTGCCAGCAGGACCGGTGCGCCCGGGCGGGGACTCTCCGCGTAGCGGATGTCCAGGCCGTCCAGGGTGAGGGTTTTCGGCTGCATCCTCGTCACTTTCCTAGCTTCACTTCGGTGATGTCGATCGCGACCAGTACCGGCTCCGGGACCCGCTGGTAGTCGCCGGCGTAAGCGTAGATCCGGCGGGTCGTCGGGAAGATGATCCCGCCGACGTCCTGGTAGTTGGTGGCGTAGTTAAGTCCGGTGCCACCGCCGAGGATGTCGACGGTGTAGTCGTGCCGCCGGAGCAGGCCGTCGGGGCCGAAGCAGAAGTACTGCTGGCGGGTGTGGCTCTTGACCGTCTCGGGGAAGGTGACCCGGAGGCGCCGCCAGGTTTCCTCGCCGTCCTCCACCGCGGTGGCTTCTTCGCTGGCGAAGTCGCCGCGGGCGAACAGGAACGGCGTGTTCAGGTAGGTCCACAGGGCCTCGCCGCTGAAGTAGGCGACGTGAATGTCGTCCCACGGCGTGTCCAGCTGGTGCCCGGCAAACGATGCCTCCGGGTCGTCGCGGGACTCAACGGGAGTCCCGTCCGCCCGCTGGATGACGATGCGGTCCGGTTCGAAGACCGACCGCTTGTCCTGGCCGGGGAAGGTCGTGATGACCCGTTCGGACCGGGTGTCCGCGGTCATGACGACACTGCTGAGCACGTCTGGCTTTCCCTTGACGTACCAGATGGCGCCGGTGATAGACGCCGTGATCTCGACTGAGGTGACCGTGTTCCAGCGGTCCAGGCCGCCGTGGGCCTTGATCGCCGTGCTCAGCAGGTCGTTCATAAGTGCGATCCCGTCTGCTAGCTGGTGGCGTGGACGGCCCGCAGGATGACGGCGGTCACCTGGCCGGGGTTGCTGATCATGGACACGTGGGGTGCCCCGGGGATCACGGTGATGTGCGCGTGTGCCCGCTTCGCCATGAAGAGCAGCTCGGCCGGGGGGATGGTGTGGTCGGCGGTCCCGATGATGGCCCAGGACGGGATGGTCTTCCAGGCGGGAGTGCCGGACTTCTCGGCGAGGGCGGCGGTGGTGAGCGGCAGCTGGGTGACCGCCAGTTCCTGCTGCTCGCCGGCGGGCAGGCCGTTGGCGACGCAGCCGGGGAACACGCTTTGCTTGAGGTAGGCGTCGGCCGCGCCGGCCGGCGCACCCGGATAGGGGACCAGCTTGAAGATCGTGGTCGGGTCCTTGACGACCACGCAGGAGCCCGGCTTGGCCGAAACCAGCTGGCCGGCCGTCTCGCCCTTGGCGGGAATGAACGCGTCGTCGTAGACCAGCGCCTTGACCTGCTTGTCACCGGTCGCGGCGTTGGTGACGACCACGCCGCCGTAGGAGTGGCCGACCAGCACGATGGGGCCGGAGATGGTGTTCAGGAAGTCCCGCAGGTAGTTGGCGTCGTAGGGGAGTCCCATCAGCGTGTTGGACGGCGCGTAGACGGTGTAGCCGAGGGCGCGGAGCCGGGCGATGACCCCGTCCCAGGCCGAGGTGGAGGCCCAGGCGCCGTGCACCAGCACGATGGTGGGCTTGACCGTGTGGTGCGCGACGGGCGCGGCCGGGGCGGTGAGCTTGACCGGGCTGGCCGTCTGAGCCGATGCGGCGTGACTGAGCGGGACCAGCAGCGCGGCGGAGGCGGCGGCGGTGGCCGCCGCGGCGGCGATGAGGCCGGCCCGCGAGCGCTTGCCCCGCCGGATCTTGGTGATGTTCATGGGGTCTCCTTTAAATGGGTGATTGACGGGTGTGGTGTTACCGGGCGGCGGCCATGATGAACTCGGCCACCTCGACCGGCCGGCTGATAAACGCGACATGCGAGGCCTGGATGGTCTCGACCGTCCCGCCCATCCGGTTGCCCATGAACCGTTCCGCGTCCGGGTTGATCGTCTGGTCCTGGGCCGAGACCAGGTAAGACGCGGGCTTGGTCTTCCAGCCGGCCGAGGTGCACTTCTCGCCCAGCGTCACGGCGGCGACCGGGCGCTGCGTCGCGGCCATGACGGCGGCGAGGTCGGCGGGCACGTCGGCGCAGAACACCTCGCGGAACGTGGCCGGGTCGATGTATAGGTCAGGGCCGCCGGCCGCGCCCCGGGCGTCGTAGGGGGTGGGACGCGCGCTGGCCCCCAGCAGTGACGGCGCGAAGGGCTCCTGCACGCTGCCCACGCTCTCGTCCAGGTCGAGGCTGAACGCGGCCAGGTAAACCAGGCCGACCACGTTGTCCAGGGCGGCCGCGGCCTGGGTGATCACCACGCCGCCGTAGGAGTGCCCGACGAGCAGGACGGGGCCGTCGACCGCGCCGACCGCCGCCCCGACGGTGTCCGCGTCGCCGGCGACACTGCGCAGCGGGTTGGGCGGCGCCTGGACCGTGAACCCGGCGGACTGCAGCTCGCGGATGACGCCGGCCCACCCGGAGGCATCGGCGAACGCACCGTGCACCAGGACGACGGTGGGCTTGGAACTTGCAGTCATGACTGACCTTCCGACGGGGCGGCGGTTGACGAGTCCCATTGGACCCGTCGGACCGCCGTCGGCGCGTCGTCGGAACTGGTGAACTTAATGCCCCCGGCCCCGGTAATACGCAGGCGGCCTCCTCACCCGAACAGGTGAGGCCAGCAGGACCTGGGCGGCATCACGCTTATCGCCGAGCACGAGCACCAGCCGGAGCTCGCCCGGCGGCTGATCACCCTGCTGATCGAGGGACTACGGTGAGAAGCATGTTCGACGTGCCGTCGCTAGATGACCTGCCGGAAGACCTGCGGTCCCGTATCGACGAGGTCGCGGAGAAGTCCGGCTTCGTTCCCAGCATCTTCCTCACCCTGGCCCGGCGGCCAGCCGAGTGGCGCGCGTTCTTCGCCTACCACGACGCGCTCATGGACAAGGAGACACCCGCGCTCAGCAAGGGCGACCGGGAGCTGATCGTGGTGGCCACCAGCGCGGAGAACCACTGCCTGTACTGCGTGGTGGCCCACGGCGCGATCGCCCGGATCCGGACGCGTAACCCGCGGATCGCCGACCAGGTCGCCACCGACTGGCGCAGCGCCGAGCTCGACGACCGCCAGCGGGCCGTCCTCGAGGTCGCGGTCCGGCTCGCGGTCGAGCCGTGGACGGTCACCGACGAGATCCTGAGCTCGCTGCGGGCCCACGGCCTGACCGACGACGACATCTGGGACGTCGGCTCGATCAGCGCGTTCTTCGCTATGTCGAACCGGCTGGCCCACCTGACCAGCACCCTCCCCAACGACGAGTTCTACCTCCTCGGGCGCCTGCCCCGCAC
>DASWUW010000465.1:0-2532 GCA_036406335.1 Trebonia sp. | reverse complement strand
AAGGACGGCGGCCGGTCCGGCAGCGGGCGGCGGACATGATCCGCGCGCTGGCGATCACGGTCTCCAACCGGGCTTCGGCCGGGGTCTACGAGGACCGTTCCGGGCCGGTACTGACCGAGCTGCTCCGGCTCGCCGGGTGCGACGTGGTGGACGGCCCGCGGGTGATCCCGGACGGCGAGGCGGTCGAGCAGGCGCTGCGGGCCGCGGTCAGCGACGGCTACGACGTCGCCGTCACCACCGGCGGGACCGGGCTGACCCCCACCGACCAGACCCCCGAGATGACCCGCCGGGTGATCGAGCGCGAGATCCCCGGCATCGCCGAGGCGCTGCGCGCGGCCGGGGCCGCGGCCGGGGTGCCGGCCGCGATCCTGTCCCGCGGCCTGGCCGGCGTCGCCGGGCGGACGCTGATCGTCAACCTGCCCGGGTCACCGGGCGGCGTCCGGGACGCGCTCGGTGTGCTGCGGCCGGTGCTGGTGCACGCCGTAGACCAGATCCGCGGCGGCGACCACGGGCGGCCGGGCGCGAGCAACGGACATACACATCAAACAGATACAGACCATGCGACCGAGAGCACCTAGCGTTGCTGTACGGTCTCTCGCAGGCTGACGCCGTTACTCTTAGATAGATCACGACGCAAGGGAATGATAGACGGCCGTGGGACGCATCCACGGGTGGCCGGCCACCCTCTCCGAACCGGACCTGCTGGATGCTCCGGTCACGCTCCGGCCCGTGCGGGTCTCGGACGCCCGCGCCTGGCGCGAGATCCGGGTGCGGAACGCCACCTGGCTGCGCCCGTGGGAACCGTCTAACCCGGAGACACCGCTGGTGCGGTCGCCCATCGGACCCTACGTGTCGATGGTGCGGACCATGCGGCGAGAGGCCCGGGAAGGCGTCGCGCTGCCCTGGGTGGTCGGCTACGGCGGAAAGTTCGCCGGGCAGCTCACCGTGGGCTCCGTCGTGTGGGGCTCGTCGCGTTCCGGGCAGATCGGCTACTGGATCGACGAGGCCTACGCCGGACGGGGGGTCATCCCCACGGCGCTGGCGATGGCGGTCGACCACTGCTTCCGGGTGATGGGCATGCACCGGCTGGAGGCGTCCATCCGGCCGGAAAACGCCGCGTCCCGCCGGGTGGTGGAAAAACTCGGCTTCCGGGACGAGGGCGTCCGGGTCCGCCAGCTGCACATCAACGGCACCTGGCGGGACCACATCTGCTACGCGATCACCGCCGAGGAAGTACCCGCCGGGATGCTGCCGCGGTGGCGGAGCTCCCTCGCGGCGTCACGTTCCGGAGCCTGACCCGCCTATAACGGATCTTTGTCTTTAGATCTGCGCGACACGCCGCTCAGGTACTTCGTGATCTGCCGTCGCTCACTTTACGCTGCGTTACATGCCCGGCGTGCCCGGTGCCGTCAGGACCGAGGGGAGGCACCAGCCCGATGAGCAGCGCAATTCTCTACCTGGCGATCGTCGCGATCTGGGCCTGCGTGCTGATCCCGCGGTGGCTCCGGCGCGACACCGCCCGCAGCGCCGCTGCCCCGGCCGCCATCCCGGTCCCGCTGGGAGCCCCGCCGGCTGAGCTGGACGCGGAGGACGCCGACGGCCTGGAGCCGGACGCGGACCAGGATGACCTGCTCCCGCAGGCCGCCGAGCCGCCCGGCCCGGAGGAGACCCGGCGGCGGATGCTGGCCGCCCGGCGCCGCCTGCTGCTGATGCTGCTCGGGCTCGAGGTCGCCGCGGTCGCACTGGCGGTCCTCGGCCTGGCCGCGGTGTGGGTCGTCATCCCGCCCACGCTGATGCTCGGCGGGTACCTGCTGCTGCTGCGCGAGGCCGGGCAAGCCGACGCCGAACGGGCCAGTCGCGATGCCGAGCTGGCAGTACGGATCGGGGAACGCAGGCGGGCCGGGGCCCAGGCCCGGCGGGCCGCCCCCGCCGCGGAAACGGCGACCGGGGAAACTCCGGCCGAGGGCACGTCCACCGAGGGGATCAGCGCCGCCGCCGCGGCGCTGCTGACCCGGTTTGCCGCCGCCCCGGTCCCGGCCGACTACGAGGACGCCCCCGGCCGCGACTTCGCTCCCGGGCTAGCGGGCAAGTACACCGCCGCGACCGCGGACGCCGACCAGGCCGACGAGGACTACTACGGCGGCTACCAGGCGCACCGGCTGCGCGCCGTCGGCGACTAAGCCCCTCGGGTCTGAGCTGCCGGCAACACTGCCGATGGCGCGAACAGGGGGGCGGGTTTGCTAAGCTAGCGAGAGTTCCATGGGGCTATAGCGCAGTCCGGTAGCGCACCTCGTTCGCATCGAGGGGGTCAGGGGTTCGAATCCCCTTAGCTCCACCCAGTTCTCCAGGTCAGCGGTGGTCTTCGGACCGCCGCTGTTTTGCTGGGGCGTTCGGGCTACGTCCGGTTCAGGAACTCCCGCGTGTACGGAACGAACCGCTCGGGGTACTGGAAGTGGGCGGCGTGGTTGGCGTCCGGGTACAGGACCAGCTCGGCGTCCGGCAGGAACTGCTGCAGGATGTAGGAGTTGATGG
>DASWUW010000464.1:0-11388 GCA_036406335.1 Trebonia sp. | reverse complement strand
GCCGGGGCTGATTGAGCCTGCGGGCTCAGCGGGTGGCGGGGTCGGCCAGGACGTCTAGGCGTTTGAGGATGACGCCCTCGCGCAGCGCCCAGGGGCAGATCTCCAGCTGGACGACACCCATCAGGTCCATGACCGCGTCGGCTACGACCGCGCCGGCCGCCATCTGCGCGGCTCGTCCCACGGAGACTCCGGGGAGCCGGGCCCGCCCGGCCGCGTCCAGCGAGGCGAGCCGCTCCGCCCACAGGCCTGCGTCACTGTGCTTGAGGAACCGCCGCTCGTAGAGGCCTTCGCTCGACGGTGCGGCCCCGGCGATGCGGGAAAGCTGCCGGAAGGTCTTGGACGTGCCGACCGCGTGATCAACCGCGCCGCCGCGGCGCAGGCCGCCCGCCATCCGGGCGATCTCGGCCCGCACGTGGCGGCGCAGGGCGCGCACCTGGGCCGCGGGCGGCGGGTCGGCGGTGAACCAGTCCCGGGTCAGCCGGCCCGCGCCCAGCGGCAGTGATATAACCGCCTCCGGCTCCTCGTCGAGGCCGGTGGCGATCTCAAGCGACCCGCCGCCGATGTCGACCACCAGCAGCCGTCCCGAGGACCAGCCGAACCAGCGCCGGGCGGCCAGGAAGGTCAGCCGCGCCTCGTTCTCCCCCGACAGCACCTGGATGCGGGTCCCGGTCTTGTCCGCCACCCGGGCCAGCACCTCCTCGCCGTTGCCCGCGTCCCGCACGGCGGAGGTGGCAAACGCGATGAAGTCCTCCACGCCCTTGTCCTCCGCGATCTGCAGGGCCTCGGCGACCACTTCGGTCAGCCGGGCCTCGCCCGCCTTGGACAGCGTGCCCCGCTCCAGGTGCGCGGCCAGCGAAAGCTCGACCTTGTGAGAAAAGGCAGGGAGCGGACGGGCGCCCGGGTAGGCATCGACGACCAACAGGTGCACGGTGTTCGAGCCGACGTCCAGTACCCCGAGTCGCATGGCTAAGTTGGTACCTTTCATCGCCGACCCCCTGGTGACGTACCAGACCACCGGTAAACCTACCCGGTTAACCCCGCGGCGCCACCTGATCGGGCCCGGCCGCGGGCCCGTCGGGTACGGTCAGCCCATGCGCAACGGTGAAGTCTCGTACTGGTGGCACGCCCGCGGCGGCTTTCCGCCGCGGCGGCCGTCGCTGCCGGGACCGCTCGAGGCCGACGTAGGCATCGTGGGCGGCGGCTACACCGGCCTGTGGACCGCCTACTACCTCGCGGGCCTGCGGCCGGGGGCGCGAATCGTGGTACTGGAGGCAGCCTTCGCCGGATACGGCGCCTCGGGGCGCAACGGCGGCTGGGTGACGGCGGAGATGCCCGGGTCACGGGCCCGCTACGCGCAGGGCGCGGGCGGAGCCGCCGGGGTACGGGCGCTCGAGGCGGCACTGCGGTCCACCGTGGAGGAAGTCGGCCGGGTCTGCGCGGCCGAATCCATCGCCTGCGACTTCGTCCAGGGCGGGCGACTGGCCGTGGCTACCACCCCGTCCCAGCTCGCGCGGATGCGGGCCGGGCTCACCGCGGCCCGGGAGTGGGGTGACGGGGACGACGTCTACCAGTTCCTGCTCCGCGACGAGACGCGGGCCCGGGTCAACGTGGCCGGGGCCCTCGGCGGCCTGTTCGCGCCCGCCAGCGCCCGGATCCAGCCTGCCGCCCTGGTGGCCGGGCTGGCCGCCGCGGCGGAGCGGCGCGGGGTAGAGATCTACGAGGCCACGCCGGTGTCCGCGATCGACCCGGCGGCCCCGGAGAACGGCGCCGCCGCGGTCGCGCGGACCCCGTTCGGCGACGTGCGCGCACGGTCGGTGCTGCGCTGCACCGAGGGGTACACCGCCGCGCTTCCCGGACTGCGGCGGGCCCTGCTGCCGATGAACAGCCACATGGTGGTGACCGAGTCGCTCACGACGGCCGCCTGGCAGGACATCGGCTGGGCGGGCGGCGAGACGCTGTCCGACGAGGCCCACGCCTACATGTACGCGCAGCGGACGGCGGACGGCCGGATCGCGCTTGGCGGGCGCGGGATCCCGTACCGGTTCGCCTCGGCAACCGATCACCTCGGGGAAACCGACCCGTCCACGGTGGCCGCGCTCAGCCAGGTGCTGCACCGGATGTTCCCGGCCGCCGCCGGCACGCGCATCGAGCACGCCTGGTGCGGAGTGCTTGGCGTGCCCCGGGACTGGTGCGCGACGGTCACGTACCACCCGGCGTCCGGGCTGGGCTGGGCCGGCGGCTATACCGGAACCGGCGTTGCCGCCGCCAACCTCGCCGGGCGCACGCTGGCCGACCTGGTCGCCGGAGAGAAATCGCCGCTGACCGCGCTCCCCTGGGTCGGGCACCGCAGCCGGGCCTGGGAACCGGAGCCGGCCCGGTGGGCCGGGGTGCAGGGACTGTACGCGCTCTACCGGCTGGCCGACCGGCTGGAGTCCGCCGGGCCCGGCGGAGGCGACGCGCGGGTCAGGCTGGGCGAGGCCCTCGGCCGGGTCGGCGACGCGATATCCGGCATCCCGCACTAACGGTGCCGCCCGGGCCGCGCCGAATCCTTTTTTCTTGCTAAACCCGCCGCCCGCGCCCGTTTGGTGCGGCGCGAGCAGGCAGAAAAGAGTTCACTAGTGCTGTGCCGAGCGAAGACGAAACACGCTCCGGGCCGCCTGATGATCCCATGGCGCCCCAGGTCATGGATGGGATCCAGTCGCTCCACGACCGGATCGACGAACTCCACCAGCTGGTCGCGCAGCGCCTCGCGGCAGAAGGCGTTCAGGCGGGCGACTGGCTGCACGACGTGGGCACGGCGGCGGAGCACGGGCTCCCGGCCCGGCCCGCCTGGCGCCGCCGGACTCAGGGCGAGCTTCGCTATCCCGCCTCGCTGACCACCGGCCTGGCGATCGGGTTGCAGACGGCCATACCGGACCGGCTGGTGCTGGTCACGCCGTCCTGGGTGCTGCCCGCGGCCCAGGGCGCGCTGCTGCTCGTGCTGATCTCCGCCAACCCGCGGCGGATCAACCGGCGCTCGCGGATCACCCGGATGGTGAGCCTGGCCCTCGGCGGTCTGCTCATGCTGGCCAGCGGGTGGGCGGTGGGCCGCCTCGCGGTCAGCATCACCCAGGGTCACCTGGGCGAAAACGGCGGCCAGCTGCTGATCACCGGGGCGGTCATCTGGCTCAACAACGTCATCGTCTTCGCCCTGTGGTACTGGGAGCTGGACCGCGGCGGGCCGGTCGCCCGCGCCCTCAACCTCGGCAATCCCTACCCCGATTTCCAGTTCGTCCAGATGGTCAGCCCGCCGGCCATGGTCTCGCCGGACTGGGAGCCCGCCTTCCTCGACTACCTGTACCTGGCGTTCACCAACGCCGCCGCCTTCAGCCCGACCGACGTGCTGCCCATGTCCCGCTGGGCCAAGCTGGCCATGACGGCGCAGGCGGTTATCTCGATCGTGACCGTGGCGCTGGTAGTCTCCCGCGCGGTCAACGTCCTGCCGTCCGGGTGAACGTGTACACGGCGGATCTGCGGGCGTAACCTGCGTGTCATGCTGCTGCCTACGTCACTGGTCGGAAGTTACCCGCAGCCGGACTGGCTGATTGACCGGGGCCGGCTGGCTGGCTTTGTTCCCCGGGTCCGGGCCCGCGAGCTGTGGCGCGTACCTCCCGAGTTCCTCGGCCAGGCCCAGGACGATGCCACCCGGCTGGCGATCCGCGCCCAGGAGGACGCCGGGCTGGACATCGTCACCGACGGGGAGATCCGGCGGGAGAGCTACTCCAACCGGTTCGCGACCGCGCTCGACGGCGTCGACGTGGACAACCCCGGCACGGTGCCCGGCCGCAGCGGGCAGCCGAGCCCGGTTCCCCGGGTGACCGGGCCGGTCCGCCGCAGGCACCCGGTTGAGGTCGCGGACCTGAAGTTCCTGCGCGACCATACGTCCCGGACCGTCAAGATCACCCTGCCGGGCCCGTTCACCCTGGCCCAGCAGGCTCAGGACGAGCACTACGGGTCGCGCGAGGCGCTCGCCCTGGGCTACGCCGAGGCGGTGAACGCGGAGATCCGGGACCTGTTCGCCGCCGGGGCGGACATCGTCCAGCTGGACGAGCCCTGGCTGCAGGCCCGTCCCGACGAGGCCGCGAAGTACGGGGTCAGGGTCATCAACCGGGCTCTCGACGGCGTAGCCGCCCTCGGCACGACCGCGCTGCACCTCTGCTTCGGCTACGCCGCGATCGTCCACGAGCGGCCCGCCGGGTACTCGTTCCTGCCCGAGCTGGCCGCGTGCGACGTCGACCAGATCTCGATCGAGACCGCGCAGTCCAGCCTCGACTGCTCGGTTCTCAGCGCGCTGCGGGGCAAGACGATCATCCTCGGCGTGCTCGACCTGTCCGGCCCGGCGGTCGAGACGGCGGAGGTCGTGGCGGCCCGCGTGCGCCGGGCGCTGCCCTACGTTCCGGCGTCGAAGCTGGTTCTCGCGCCTGACTGCGGCCTGAAGTACCTCCCCCGGGAGAGCGCCGACGGCAAGATGGCCGCGATGGCGGCGGCCGCGGCCCAGCTGCGCTCCGAGCTGAGCTAGCCCGTACCCCGGTCAGCGACCCGGTGCCCGGCCGGCTGGCCTAGCGGCCGCCGGGCCACTCTTCCGGCGTCCGGGAGTACGGGCGGCCGAGCAGGCTGCGGTCACTGGCCGCGCCGAACGACCCGGTGGCCCGCGGCGTCGAGCCGGTCGTGGCCCGGAAGGAACCCGTGGCCCGCAGTGCCCGGGAAGCACCGGTCACCCGGGTGGTGTCCACCGGCGCGACGGGACGGCTGCCCGGGCGGGAAAGCTCCTCCGGGTACGAAGGCGCGGGGTCCGGCCGCACGGACGCCAGGTACGCGTCCGCTTCGAACGCGCTGAGTTGCTCGCGCACGGCGGGCTGGACGGCCCCCGACTGGCGCCACCGGGACGGGATGAACAGCGGGAACACCAGGACCGCGCCGGCCGCGCCGAGCAGCCCGTGGAACAGCAGCGCCTCCCAGCCCGCACCGAACGGGTGCGTGCGCAGCGGGATGAACCGCACCGCGCTGCGCACGCTGACCAGGTAGAGCGCCGTCCAGGCGAGCAGCAGCATCTGGTCACGGTTTCATAACTCGCGGATACGTTACAGCCGGGTCACGACCCGGCGAGTGCGGTTCGGAAAGTCTTGTTCTGGCCGAATTGCGCCCAGGCGCCCCGGCTCAGTACGGGGAAGGCTGGTTGAAGATCACCGCCAGGCTGCTGATCTTGCCCTCCCGGATACCGAAGTAGCTGGTCATGACCAGTTCGTCGGGCAGGTTGGTCTTGTCGTAGGTGCCGTCGTAGCGGGCGCGGACGATGATGTCGCCGAAATGGTCGATGACCTCGCGGACCTCCATCGTGACCTGGTCGCCGACGAATTCCCGGGCTACGAAGGCCCGGATGGCGTCGGTGCCCCAGATCTCGCGCCGGTTGTCGTTGACGTAGGCACCGGGGGCGAAGGTGGCGACGATCCGCTCGGTGTCCATAGCGTTCACGGCGGCGAGGTGCTCGGCGACGACGGCGGGCAGTTCGGTGCTCATGGCGGTGATCCTCCGGGTTGTCGGGCCGGCCGGCGGGGTCGGCATACGGCAACCCTCGCCGCTCCCGCGGCGGGAGAGTCAACTCCGGCCGCCCGCCTTGACTCTCCCCTGGGGGGAGGTTCCACACTAGGCAGGTGCCCGCCTCGCTCAGCATCGGTGACTTCTCCCGCGCCACCCACCTGAGCATCAAGACGCTGCGCCACTATCACGACCGCGGCCTCCTGGCACCCTCCGAGGTCGACCCCGGCACCGGCTACCGCCGCTACACGACCAGCCAGATCCCGGCGGCGCAGGTCATCCGCCGCTTCCGTGACCTCGACATGCCGCTCGAGCAGATCCGTGCCGTCCTCGACGCACCCGACCTGCGGGCCCGCAACCAGCTCATCTCCGCCCACCTGACCCGGCTCGAGCACGACCTGGCCCGGACCCAGGGCGCGGTCGCGTCGCTGCGCGACCTGCTGGCCGACCCGGCCGGCCTCGCCCCGATCAGGCACCGCCGGGTCCCGGCGGTGCTGGCCGCCGCCATCACCAGCGTGATCAGCACCGCCGAGACCGGCCCGTGGTTCAGCGGCGCCCTCGGCGAGCTGTACGCGACGCTGGAGGCCAGCGGCATCGCCCCGGCGGGCCCCTCGGGCGGCTGCTACGCCACCGAGCTGTTCGCCGAGGACAAGGGCGAGGCGACCGTCTTCGTCCCCACCGAGAGCCCGGTTCCGCTCGTCGGCCGGGTGGCCCCCGGTACCGTCCCGGCCGCCGAGCTTGCCGTCATCGTTCATTCCGGCTCCCACGACGACGCGGACCGCTCCTACGGGGCGCTGGCCGCCTACGTGGCCGACCACGCCCTGCTAGTCGACGGCCCCGTCCGCGAGTACTACCTGGTCTACCGGCGCGACACCGCGGACGAAAGCGCCTGGCGGACCGAGATCGGCTGGCCGGTCTTCAGTACCGGAGCCGCGGTTTAGCGGCCCTCATCCGGCGTACCGCGGCCGGAAGCGACCTGGAGCTCGTCGATCAGCCGGGACGCGTCGGCCTTGGACAGGTCGTCCAGCTTGACCTCGCGCCCGGCCTCGCGGGCCAGGGTCTGCAGGTAGGACTTCTGCGGGCCGGTCATCGGCTCGTCTCCGGTGGTCCACTCGGCCGGGTCCTTGGCCGGGTTTTCCTGCGGGCTCACGTTGTCGGTCATGTTGCCTCCCTCGTTGTCGCCCGGCCCCCTACCCGGCAGGACCTGAATCGAACATACGTTTTGCTGGGGCCGGACCGAAATCCGCCGGAACCGTTCCGCTGCCTCGTTACTGCGCGGATTTACCGGTAAAACACTCGAAATGGCCGCAGACCTGCCAACGGCCCGGCGCGGTGCGGCGGCATTTCTGTACGCTCTGAGTCAATGGCGTCCGGATGAACCTTTGACGGGGGATTGACGCCGTTCCAGGACCCAGGGAGAGCGGCCTTGCCCAGTCACGCACCCGACGGAACGGAGCCGGGCGGACCCGGTCCGGGACAGCCGACCTGGGTTCCGTCGCTGCCGCCGCTCGCCAGCGGCTTCAGCCCCCGGCCGGAGCTGGGACTGGCGCTGCAGGCGGCACTCGTCCCCGGCTCGACTACCGTCCTGGTCACCGACCTGGCCGGCTCAAGCAGGCGAAGCTGGCGGGACGCCTGCGGTAAAACCCAGCTCGCCGCCGCGGCGGCGCGCTCCCTGGGCCAGAACGGAACCGTCGAACTGGTGATCTGGGTGACCGCCAGCAGCCGGGCGGCGGTGCTGTCCTGCTACGCCGAGGCGGCGCGGGCCCGCGACGGGCTGACCGCCCCGCTGGCGGGTGACGCCGAGGCGGTCGGCGGCCGGCTCGTCGGCTGGCTGCGTGACACCTCCCAGCCCTGGCTGGTAATCCTGGACGGCCTCACTCCCGACGCCGCGCTGGACGACCGGCTGTGGCCCGCCGGGCCGGCCGGGCGGGTGCTGATTACCGCCACCGACCCGCAGGCGCTGGGCGGGCGCCCGGCCCGGCCCGTCCCGGTCGGTCCGTTCAGCCCCCGGGAAGCGCTGAACTACCTGATCGGCCGGCTCACCATGGACGTCGACCAGCGCGCAGGCGCGGTCGACCTGACCGCCGAACTGGGCAACGAGCCGCTGGCCCTCGGCCAGGCCGCCGCGGTGATCGGCAGCTCCGAAATGACCTGCCACGACTACCTGCGGCATTACCTGAGCCGGCGGGACCAGATCGCCGCCGCGGCCGGCGGCGGGACCGCTCCGGCCGCCATCACCTGGGGCATGTCGATCGACCAGGCGGACATGGTGTCGCCCGGTATCTCCCAGTCACTGCTGCCGCTCGCCGCCCTGCTCGACGGTGACGGGATGCCCGCCACGATCTTCGCCACCGCGGCCGCCCGCGCTTACTGCGCCTACGCGGCGCCCGACGGCGGGGACAAGTCCCCCCGGGACGGACTCGCGGTGCTGGAGAGCGCCGGCCTGCTGTCGGCCGAGCCCGGGCCGGGGGCGCCGGTGATCCGGATGAGCTGGCCGGTCCAGGCCGCGGTCCTGGCGACGATGCCTGACGGCATGCTGAAATCCGCCTCCGCCGCGGCGGCGGACGCGCTGCTCGAGGCGTGGCCCGCCGAGGACACCGACGAAGCTCTGGCCCGGAGCCTGCGCTCGTGCACCGACAGCCTCCGGCGGGCGGCCGGGCCGCTGCTGTGGGAGGAGGGCTGTCATCCGCTGCTGCTGCGCGCCGGGCGGAGCCTGGACGCCGCCCAGCTGGGCGGGCCCGCGGTCGCGTACTGGGCGGAACTCGCGGCCGCCAGCACCAAGCTGCTGGGCCACGATCACCCGTCGACCTCGGGGATCAATGAGCGGCTGGCCCGTTCCTACCTGACCGCCGGCCGGGCGGCCGAGTCGATCTCGCTGCTGCAGGTGATCCGGCAGGGCCGGGCGGCCCGGCTCGGCCCGGATCACCCGGGGACCCTCGAGGCCACCCGCGGCCTCGGCCTGGCACTGGTGGACACGGGCCGTCTCGGTGAGGCGGTCGCCATCCTGAGCCAGGCCGCCGAAGGCTGGGAGCGGTCGCACGGCGGGGGCAGCGCGGGGCTGCTGGTTGCCCGGGAAGACCTCGCGGCCGCGCACCGGGCCGCGGGCCAGTCCGGCGAGGCGATCTCGCTTTACCGCGCGGTGCTGGCGGAACGCGAGCGCACCCAGGGCCCGCGGCATCCCGACACCACCGCCACCCGGCAGAAACTGGGCGACGCCTACCTGGCCAACGGCCAGGCCAAGCAGGCCATCAAGCAGTACCAGCAGGTGATCGCCGACCGGGAACGCGTGCTCGGCCGTGACCACCTGCTTACGATCGCCGCCCGCGGCGCGCTCGGCTCGGCCAATCATTCGGCGGGCCGGATGGCGTCTGCCATCCAGCTGGGCGAGCAGACCCGCACGGAGTACACCAGGGTGCTCGGCCCGGACCACCCGGATACGCTGGCCGCCTGCGTGAACCTGGCGCACGCGTATTACGGCGTCATGCGCCTGACCGACGCGGCGCGGCTGCTGCAGGAAACCGTGGAACGCTGCGAGACGGCGCTGCCGGCCTTCGACCCGCTGACGACGGCCGCGCGGGACAGCCTGGCGAACATCCAGGGGCCGGCGGCCGAGGAGGAGTAGGCGCTATGTCGTCAGCTGACCCGGCCAGCGGCGTCGCCGGGCGGATGGCGCGGCGCTGGCGGCAGATCGACCCGCTGCTGCCGGCGGCCGGACCCGCCGCTCCGGACTGCGGGACACCGCTGATCGTCGGCGGACCGGCCGCCGCGGCGGCCGTCGGCCGGTGCGAGCACTGGGCCGGCAAACCCGGCTCCCTCGACCTGTCCTGGGGGGCCGCCCGCCGGTTCCAGCTGTCCCCGGCGGTCGCGGATCCCGACGTGGCCGGCGCGCTCGCCCAGTTGCTGGCGCGGTGGCGCGACCACCTGGCCGGGGTGCCCGGAACCGGGGACGCGGACACCGCGGCGGTGGTCAACTGGCCGAGCCGCGACACCGGCGGGATCGCCGCGCTGCTGCGGCACGGCCTGGCCCCGCTCGAGGTGCTGGCGGCCCGGACCGCGCCGCGCCGGCCGGCCGCGCCGTCCGCGCCGTCCCCGCCCTCCCCGCCCTCCAGCCCGAACGGTCCCGGGCTCCGCGCGGCGGGACCGCTGGTCATCCGCCGGGCCGGGCCGGCCGACGCGGAGGCCGTGGCCCGGCTCGGACTCGAGGTTGTCCGGTGGGACGCGCGCTTCGGGAACGTCACCGAGCGGCCGCCCACGCTGGCGGCACTGCGGCACGAGGCGGCGGGCCTGCTGGCCGGGCCGGACCCCTGGACCTGGCTGGCCGAGCGCAACGGCGCCGCGGTGGCGATGCTGGCCGCGCAGCGGCCGGAGGCGGCGGGCTGGATCGCGCCGATGACCGGGCTGGCTCCCGCCGCCTACCTGGTGCTGATGTTCGTCGCGGCGGGTGAGCGCGGCAGCGGCGTCGGCAGCGCCCTGGTAGACGAGTTCCACCGTGAGGCGGACGGGGCCGGGGTCGCGGTTACGCTGCTGCACTACGAGCAGCTCAACCCGCTCTCGGTGCCGTTCTGGAGCCGGCACGGCTACCGGCCGCTGTGGACCAGCTGGCAGACCCGGCCGGCCAGCGGGTTACCGGACTGGCTCGGTTCCCGAGTCGGACTCCAGCGAGATCTGGAAGAACGACGACCGCAGGCCGAACCGGGCGATCAGCATCAGGATCAGGCCGGCCGCGACGATCCCGACGATCGACCAGACTTGCGAGGCCGGCGCGGTCGACAGCGACTTGTAGATGATCCAGACCAGGAACGCGCACGAGGCCAGGGGCAGGATGCCGATCATCAGCCCGTCCCAGGCGTTGCCGAAGACGCGGCGGCGGTAGTACGCGATGGCGGCGAGCCCGGTGAGGACGTAGAAGGCGGCATAGAGCAGGCCGGTGATGTCGATTACGTCGGTGAAGACGTTCGCGAGCGAGACGGAGAGCAGGTACACCCAGGTGGCGGCGATGAGGATCACGCCGATGACGACGCTGGCGACGACCGGGGTGGAGAAGCGCCGGTTGACGTTGCTCAGCACCGGGGGCAGCACGCGGTAGCTGGCCATCCCGTAGACCATCCGGGCGATGATCACGATGGCGGTGCCGGTCGAGGCGATCACCGACAGGGCCAGGGACAGCGCCATCACCTTGGCCCAGCCGCCGCCGCCGATCGTCTGCGCGATGTAGACGAGCGACGACGACGCGTTAGCCTGCAGCTTGGCCGGCGATACGACCCCGGCCAGGCCCATCTCGGACACGGTGTAGATGACGGCCAGGAGGGCGACCGCGATGACAGCGGCCCGGCCCGGGTTCCGGCGCCGGTGCTTGACCTCTTCGTTGACGTAGACGGTGGCGTCCCAGCCGGTGTACATGAATACCGCGATCAGGAAGCCCGACGCGAGGCTGCCCTTCCCGCCGATACCGCTCGGGCTGAACCAGTCCCGGGTAATCGGGAAAGTGCCGTGGTGGTGGCCGAGCACCAGCACGAAGCCGGCAATCGCGAAGCCGAGGAGGATCGTGTACTCGACGATGGCCATAGTGACCTGGGTCCGGGCGGTGATCTTGATGCCGACGATCGCGATTACCAGCATGACCAGGATGACCACGGTGGCGATGAGGATGTTCGGCCAGGTGCTGGTGGCCGAGGAATTGAAGATGGCCAGCACGGACGGGGCGAGGATGACCACGCCGGAGACCGCACCCACCAGGCTGCCCGCGATCATCAGCCAGCCGGTCATGAAGCCGAGGTACGGGTTGATCGCGCGGCCGACCCACTCGAAGGAAGC
>DASWUW010000463.1:0-2750 GCA_036406335.1 Trebonia sp. | reverse complement strand
CTACGGCTACAGCAGCCCGGGCTACGTGCTGCTCGCCTGGATCGTGGAGCAGGCAGGCGACCAGCCGTACGCCAGCTTCCTCGCCGACCGTATCTTTACCCCGCTGGGCATGCGGACGGCCGCCGCGGGCGAGCGGCCGGGGGACGCCGGGATCGCGCGCGGCTACTACGGCCGGCAGCCACTGCCGTCCTACGAGCTCGCCACGGTGCACGTCGGGGCGGGCGACATCTGCTGTACCGGTGCGGACCTGCTGCGCTGGGACGAGGCGTTCGCCCGCGACGAGCTGCTGCCCGCCTCGGCCCGCGAGGCGATGCTCGCCTCCTGCGTCATTCCCGGAGTCCGGTCCGAGCGCCAGGACTGGGCGTTTACCGGCTGCGGCTACGGCTGGATGACCGGCGTCATCGCGGGCCGCCGGGCCTTCTTCCACACCGGGGACAACCCCGGCTACCTGGCGGTCAACGCCTGGTTCCCCGACGAGCAGCTCACGCTGGCCGTCCTGGCCAACGACGAGGCCGCCGACGTCGCCCAGGCCGTGGCGGACCTGCTGGAGCTGGCCCGATGACTGGAGCTGGCCCGATGAGTAGGGCCGGGTCCTCCGGGTAACAACGGGTCGCAGCCGCCGGTCCGCGGCAGAATGGATGTGGGCAATGGGAATTCAGTCAGCGCCGCTGCGCGGGATAGCCCGGGTTGGGCTTGGTCTCGTGCTGGCCGGCGCCGGTGTCGTCCACCTGACGATCGGGCGCCAGGAGTTCACCGCCCAGGTGCCCGAGACGCTGGTTAAGGCACTGCCGGTCGGCACGGACGCCGTCGTGCTGGGTTCCGGCGCCGTCGAGATCGCGCTTGGCGCCGCGCTGGCCGGGCTGCCGGGACAGCGGCGGCGGCTCGGCGCGGTCGCGGCGGCGTACTTCGTCGCGATCTTCCCCGGCAACATCTCCCAGCTGCTGAAGCACGCCGACGCGTTCGGGCTGGACAGCGACGGCAAGCGGCTCGCCCGGCTGTTCTTCCAGCCGGTGCTCGTGCTCTGGTCGCTGTTCGCGGGCGAGATCATCTGACCCGGCCTGCCCGGCGGTTTTCCCGACCAGGACAATGTCCTCATGGCCGATGACCCGAACCGCCCGCTCACCGCGGCGACCGTCCTTCCGCTGCTCCGCCGCGCCGCCACGGCGGTCGCCGTCGGGCGGGTCGGGCTCGGCGTGACCGCGCTGGTCTGGCCGCTGGTGCCGGCCCGGCCGTGGGTGGGCTCGTCCGCCGACGAACTGAGCTCCGAGGTGCTCGCGCGCGCACTCGGTGCCCGGGACCTGGCACTCGGCCTCGGTGCGCTCGCCGCGCTGCGGGAGACGCCCGGCCACCGGTCGGCTGCCGCCTGGTACGCCGCCGGGGCGCTGTCCGACGCCCTGGACTTCTCGGTGACCGCGGCGGCGTGGTCGCGGCTCCCGCGTTTCACCCGGTGGCTGGTGGCCGCGTCGGCGGGCGGCGCGGCGCTCGCGGGCGCCGCCGGAACGCTGGCCGCCGTCCTGGAGCGGCCTGCTCCCGTCGCCGCGGCTGAAGTCGCGGTGGCTGAAGTCGCGGTGACTGAAGTCCGCGTACCTCAAGCACCCGCGTAGGAGACAGCAAGTGGACCAGCGGCAGGTCGAGGTGGACGGGCAGCGTATTTCTTACCTGGAGAGCCCGGGCGCCGGGGCGCCCCCGGGCGACCCGGCGGTTATCTTCGTGCACGGCAACTCGTCCTCCGCCCGGACCTGGCTTCCCCTGCTGGACGGCCGCTTCGGCCAGCGGTTCCGCTGCCTGGCGCTGGACCTGCCGGGCCACGGGCAGTCCGCGCCGGCCGCGAACCCGGCCGACTACTCGCTGCCGGGGTACGCGGCGGCGCTGGCCGGATTCGCCCAGGCGCTCGGCGTGCCCGGAGCGGTGCTGGTCGGCTGGAGCCTGGGCGGCCATATCGCGCTGGAGGCCGCGCCGGCGCTGCCGGACGCGGCTGGCCTGGTTATCTTCGGCGCCCCGCCGCTCGGGTCAGCCGCGGCGTTCGCCGCGGCGTTCCTGCCCAACCCGGCCATGAACACCGGGTTCACCGCGCAGGTGAGCGAGGCCGAGGCGCGTGCGTACGCGGCCAGCTTCACCGCGCCCGGCTCGGCCCTGGACACCAGCGGGTTCGTGCCCGACATCCTGGCCACCGACGGCGCCGCCCGCACCGGGCTGCTGGCCAGCATCGGCGAGGGCCGGTTCGCCGACGAGGTCGCCATCGTCGCGGGACTCCGCGTCCCGCTGGCCGTCTTGCAGGGCACCGGGGAGCAGCTGGTCAGCCTCGACTACCTGCGCACGCTCACCATCCCGACCCTGTGGCGGGCCGGGATCCAGCAGATCCCGGGAGTGGGCCACGCGCCGCACCAGGAAACGCCGCAGCGGTTTACCGTGCTGCTGACCGACTTCCTCAGCGACCTCCGCGGCGGCCGCTAGGCCACCGGTCAGGCGTTTTGCCGATAGGGCAGCCGCTCCAGCTCCGTCCCGGCCGCGTCGCGGGCCGTGAGCTGAGTGCTGGAGCTGGTTTCGCTCAGGCCGGTGATGGCTGGTACGACGAAGGTGCCTGCGCCGATCGCCGCTGCGGCGTCGGGTTTTCCGCTCCGGCTCAGGGCGACGGACGCTGGACCGCTTCCGCATCGGCCAGTTCCAGGTAGACGCCCGGTTCCCACTGGCCGGGGTCGGCAACCGGGGGGGCGTCGGCGGTGGCGATGGCCGCGGCCAGCCGCCGTCCG
>DASWUW010000462.1:0-5212 GCA_036406335.1 Trebonia sp. | reverse complement strand
ATAAGGACTGATAAACTTCAGGTCAGCCACGAGGGGGGCCATGGAACTTCACGTATGCCGTTTGTGCGGCGCCGACCTAACGCGCACGTTCGTTGATTTGGGTATGTCTCCGCTCTGCGAGAGCTATCTGGCCGCGCAGGACATCGACAAGCCCGAGGTGTTCTATCCGCTGCACGTGCTGCTGTGCGAAGACTGCCTGCTGGTGCAGCTTCCCGCTTACGTATCCGGCGAGGACATTTTTTCCGACTATGCCTACTTTTCCTCCTATTCCGACTCCTGGGTGGCGCACGCCCGGCGTTACGCGCAGACCATGACCTCGTCGCTCGGCCTGACCGCGGACAGCCTGGTGACCGAGGTGGCGAGCAACGACGGCTACCTGCTGCAGCACTTCCACGCGGCCGGCATTCCGGTCCTCGGGGTGGAGCCCGCGGGGAACGTGGCCGAGGCGGCGCGGGCCAAGGGCATCAGGACCGTGGTGCGGTTCCTCGGCCCGGAAACCGGCGCGGAGACCGCGGCCGAGTACGGCCGGGCCGACCTGGTCGCCGCCAACAACGTGTTCGCGCACGTGCCCGATATCCGCGGGTTCGCGGCTGGACTGCGTGCCCTGGTCAAGGACTCCGGGCTGGTGACCCTGGAGTTCCCGCACCTGCTGCGGCTGATCGAGCGCAGGCAGTTCGACACGGTCTACCACGAGCACTTCTCGTACCTCACGCTGCTGACCGCGACCTGCACGCTGGACACCGCCGGGCTGACCGTGGTCGACGTGGAGGAGCTCAGCACCCACGGCGGGTCGCTGCGCGTCCATGCCCGGCCGACCGAGTCCGCGGGCGAGCCCGCGGCCCGGGTGAAGTCGGTGCTCGACGACGAAGAGGCCGCGGGCCTGCACACCGTCGCCGGGCACGCGGGCTTCGCGGGCGACGTGCTGAAGATCAAGAGCGACCTGCTCACGTTCCTGCTCGCGGCCGCCGCCGACGGGAAGACCGTAGCGGGCTACGGGGCCCCGGGTAAGGGCAACACGCTGCTGAACCACTGCGGCATCCGGTCCGACCTGCTGTCCTACACGGTGGACCGGAGCCCGGTCAAGCAGGGCAAGTTCCTGCCCGGCACGCACATCCCCATCTACGCGCCGGAGCGGCTGGCCGAGACCAAGCCGGACTACGTCCTCGTCCTGCCCTGGAACCTGCGGGAAGAGCTCACCGGGCAGCTTGATTACGTGCGCGGCTGGGGCGGACGTCTGGTCTTCCCGATCCCAGCGCTTGAAGTCGTCTAAACGGGAGTGGGGGGAACATGAAGGTAGTCCTGTTCTGCGGGGGCCTCGGCATGCGCATGCGCGACGGGGTGACGAATGCCCCGAAGCCGATGGCGATGATCGGGGAGCGCCCGCTCCTGTGGCACGTCATGCGGTACTACGCCCACTACGGGCACACCGAGTTCATCCTGTGCCTCGGGTACGGAGCCTCGGCGGTCAAGGATTTCTTCCTCAGCTACGACGAGACCCGGTCCAACGACTTCGTGCTGGAAGGCGGGGCCCAGAACGTCAAGCTGTTCAAGACCGACATCTCGGACTGGCGGATCACGTTCGTCGACACCGGCCTGCACTCGTCGATCGGCGAGCGGCTGCGCCGGGTCAAGCGCTTCGTCGCGGACGACGAGATGTTCCTGGCCAACTACGCCGACGTCTTTACCGACGCCCCGCTGCCGGACATGATCGACCGCTTCGCGGCCAGCAGTGCGCTGGTGAGCCTGCTGGCGGTGCCGCTGCAGTCGTCGCACCACGTGGTCGACCTGGGCGAGAACGGGCGGGTGACCCAGGTGACCCCGGTGCGCGACCTGCTGCAGTGGGAGAACGGCGGCTACTTCGTGCTCCGGCCGGAGATCTTCGATTACCTCAGCGAGGGTGAGGACCTGGTCGAGGACGTGCTGGTGCGGCTGGTCCCGGAGGGACGGGTGCTCGCCTACGCGCACAAGGGGTACTGGTCGCCGGCCGACACCGTGAAGGAACGGTCCCTGCTGGAAGAGATGTACCACCAGGGCAACAGCCCGTGGATGATCTGGGACCCGGAGCGGTCGGGGGCGGGGGCGGCCGGTGCGGCGGCCGCGGCCGTCACCAGCGCGCGGCAGTAGGCCGTCGTGCTGCCGTTGCGGCTGAACGCGCCGTCCGGGGCGCCGCTGTCGGTGCTCGTCATCGGCGCCCACCCGGACGACATCGAGATCGGGGCCGGCGGCCTGCTGCTGAACCTGGCCGAGCGCCCGCTCAGCGTCCGCTACGCCGTGCTGACCGGGACCGCCCCGCGCCAGGAAGAGGCGCGGGCGGCCGCGGCCGCCTTCTTGCCCGGCGCCGAGCTCACGGTCTCGCTGCACGACCTGCCCGAGGGACGGCTCCCCGCGGTGTGGGGCACGGTGAAAGAGGTGCTCGAGGCCGAGGCGCGGGCCGGCCAGCCGGACCTGGTGGTCGCGCCGTGGGTGGCGGACGCCCACCAGGACCACCGGACCATCGGCGAACTCATTCCCACCGTGTTCCGCGACCAGCTCTACCTCGCGTACGAGATCCCGAAATGGGACGGGGACATGGGCCGCCCGTCGGTCTATGTCCCGATGACCCGGGATACGGCTCAGCGCAAGGTGGAACTGCTGCACAAGTGCTACCCGTCCCAGCGCGACCGGGACTGGTGGGACGACGACGTATTTCTGGGGCTTGCCCGGCTCCGCGGCATGGAATGCCGGGCACCGTACGCGGAAGCCTTCTACTGCGGAAAGTCGGTGCTTCAGCTGCCGGGAGGTCCGGTTTCCGCGGACAAGCCGGATTCCCGGTAACTTTTCGGCAAGTATCAGGCAGTGTGTATCAAGATAGACCGCGCCGGCTCTCACTGACGAGGGCGGTGCCTGCTAGGGGTGGGGGAAGCGGATGGGAGCAAAACCTCGGTTGACCGTGGGTCTGCCGGTGTACAACGCGGAAAACTTCATTAACCAGTCGATCGACGCGCTGCTCGGGCAGACGTACGGAGATTTCGAGCTGGTTATCTCGGATAACGCCTCGACCGACGGCACCGAGGATATCTGCCGGATTTACGAAAAGCAGGATTCGCGGATCCGTTACATACGCCAGCCGCGCAATATCGGGCTGGCGCCGAACCACAACTTCACGCTCGACGTGGCCGGTACCGAGCTGTTCAAATGGGCCGCCCACGATGACCTCTACGCCCGGGACCTGCTCCAGGCGTGCGTGACGGCACTGGACGAGCGCCCGGACGCCGTGCTGGCTCACTCGTGGACGGCCCGGATCGACGGCCGCGGGAACGTGACCAAGACCGAGCCGTACCCGCTCGACACGTCGGCGCCGCGGGCGCCGACCCGCTTCCGGAGCACGCTGTTCGGTATCGGCGGGGACGACGACGGCGGGGTGATCCGGACCGAGGTGCTGCGCCGGGTGGCGCCGTGCGACAGTTACCATCACGCGGACCGGACGCAGATCGCCGAACTCGCGCTGCACGGCCCGTTCCACCACATTCCCGAGTACCTGTACTTCCGCCGGGACCACCCTGAGCGGGCGGAGGAAAAGTACGTCGACCCGCACGCCAAGACCGCTCACCTGGACCCGCGGCGGGCGGACCGGCTGCGGAACCCGGCGATCCGCCTGTACGGGGAGTACCTGTGGGGCTTCCTCGGGGCCGTCAACCGGTCGCCGCTGTCCACGGCCGAGCGCCGCGAGTGCTACCGGTACCTGGCGCAGTACCTACTGAGCCGGGCCCGCATCGGGCACCCGTACCAGGAGATAGAGAAGTCGCAGCGCAAATCCGACGATTTTGCCGAGCTGGACGTGAGCGCCGTGGTGGCCGGCCAGGAGAAAGTTCATGACGGATAGTCGCGGCAAAGCCGGAAATTCCCCGTACCGGGTCGGGCTCTTCGGCTTTCTCGGTCCGGGGAACTCGGGGAACGAGGCGTCCATGGAGACGGTCCTCGCCTATCTGCGGCGCGACCATCCCGGTGTGGCCGTCGACGCCATGTCGGACGGTGCCGGGCACCTGCGCGCCCGGCACGGGATCGATGCCGTCTCGCTGTACCCGGACATGGACGACACCCGCCCGGCGGGCCGCCTGACCCGGTATCTCGGTAAAATCTCGGGCAAGGTCAGCGACAATCTCCGGGTGATCTCCTGGGTCCGGAAGCACGACGCGGTGATCGTGCCCGGCGCCGGGGTGCTCGAGGCGACTACTCCGCTGCGGCCGTGGGGCTTCCCGCTCTCGTTCTGCCTGTGCTTCGCCGCGGGCCGGCTCTCCGGGGTGAAACTGGCTCTGGTCAGCGTGGGGGCCAGCCCGATCAGCGTGAAGGCGACGCGCTGGCTGTCCAACACGACCGCCCGCTGCGCGTCCTACCGGTCCTACCGGGACGCGCAGTCGCTGACGGTCATGCGGGAGCGGGGGGTTGACACTTCCCAGGACCGGGTCTTCCCCGATCTCGCCTTCGCGTTCCCGGAACCGCCGTACGACCCGGGCGACCCCGAGCTCGTCGGCGTCGGGGTGATGGACTACTACGGCACCAACGACGACCGCGCGCGCGCCGAGGAGCTGCACTCGGCCTACCTCGAGAAGATGACGGTCTTCATCGAGTGGCTGGTGGACAACGGCTTCAGCGTCCGGCTCTTCGGCGGCGACGGCCGGGTCGACTACGTCATCGCGGAAGACATCAGGAAGGACGTCTATTCGCGGCGCCCGGACCTGGCGCCGGCCCGGATCGGTATCGACGCCTACTCTTCCTACGCTGAGTTGCTGGACAAGATAAACAAGGTCGGGACGGTGGTCGCCACTCGCTACCACAACGTGCTGGCCGGGGTCAGGCTGGGCAAGCCGACGATCGCCCTCGCATACTCGGAGAAGTTCATTGCCCTGATGGACGGCATCGGGCTGTCCGATTACTACCAGCGGGCCGATTCGCTGGACACCGGCCAGCTCATCCGGCAGTTCACCGAGGCCCGTGAGCGGCGGGTGCAGCTGCGCGAGATGATGGCCAAGTACAACGCGGCCAATGCCGAAACGCTGGGCCGGCAATTCGTCCTGCTGTCCGAGCAGCTTGGTTTCCCGAAGGATTCTTCCCGATGAGAAACTTCAAGGCGTCGAACGCCTACGTTTCGGCCGCGCACGGTCTCATCCCGGGCGGCGCGCACACGTACGCCAAGGGCGACGACCAGTACCCGGCGGGAATGGCGCCGGTCATC
>DASWUW010000461.1:0-5410 GCA_036406335.1 Trebonia sp. | reverse complement strand
GGACGACCAGGCCGGGCCGCGTCCCACGCCCGCCGAGGTGGGCTGCTACGGCGGCGTCGCCCGCAAGCCGTGACCCCTTTGCCAGGGAACGCCGGAATAGTCGCCGGCGTGGCGGCGTTACATACCGCGGGCAGTTCTGCGGCTACGTCCGCGTGTACTCCAGGGAACCGGTAAACTCAGGTCAGGAAAGCCGTGCAAGCGGCCGTAGTCACCTACTGGAGAGCGAACCCTCGTTCCTCCTGGGGTGATTTGGTCGGCGGGCATACGAGTGGTACCTTTAACATTCGTGCCCGTCTCCGCGCGGGTGCCTGCGTGCCAGTAGTCAGCGAGACGTTGGGTCGCCCTTGTTACACGAAGGGAAGACCGGGACGGGTGGCTGTACCGCTGGCCGTGTGGACTCTCTCCCCTAGCAGTCCGGATTCGAACGGGTGTGGGCTGCTGACCCGTAGTTGGTGTTCGCCATGGGCCTTAGGCCTAGCGCGACACACCCGACCTCGGGGGTCGGAGGAGAGCAGATACTCGCAGGTAGAACGAGTGGAAGCGACGGGAAACCGGCGATTTTCTGACCCGTAGTTGGTCTCCAGAAACGGAAGCGCCAGCAGCGAGTCCGCGAGCTTGACAGTAAGAACACGACGGGAAGACGGAGATTCGGTTGCCCACGATCCAGCAGCTGGTCCGCAAGGGCCGCCAGGACAAGGTGTCGAAGAACAAGACGCCGGCGCTCAAGCAGAGCCCGCAGCGCCGTGGCGTGTGCACGCGCGTCTACACGACCACCCCCAAGAAGCCGAACTCCGCGCTGCGCAAGGTCGCCCGGGTTCGGCTGACGAGCCAGATCGAGGTCACCGCCTACATCCCGGGCGTGGGACACAACCTGCAGGAGCACTCGATCGTGCTCGTTCGCGGCGGCCGTGTCCGTGACCTGCCCGGCGTCCGCTACAAGATCATCCGCGGTTCGCTGGACACCCAGGGTGTCCGCAACCGCAAGCAGGCTCGCAGCCGTTACGGCGCGAAGAAGGAGAAGAGCTGAGATGCCGCGTAAGGGTCCCGCAGCGAAGCGGCAGCTGGTCACCGACCCGGTGTACGGCTCCCCGCTCGTTACCGCGCTCGCCAACAAGGTGCTCAAGGACGGCAAGCGCTCGCTCGCCGAGCGCACCGTCTACGGGGCGCTCGAAGGCTGCCGTGAGAAGAACGGCAACGACCCGGTGGTCACCCTCAAGCGCGCGCTTGACAACGTCAAGCCGACCCTCGAGGTCCGCAGCCGCCGCGTCGGCGGCGCCACCTACCAGGTCCCGGTTGAGGTGCGCGCATCCCGCAGCACCACCCTGGCCATGCGCTGGATCGTCACGTACTCGCGCCAGCGCCGGGAAAAGACCATGACCGAGCGGCTGATGAACGAGCTGCTCGACGCCAGCAACGGCCTCGGCGCGAGTGTCAAGCGCCGTGAGGACACGCACAAGATGGCGGAGTCCAACAAGGCCTTCGCGCATTACCGCTGGTAGTACCCAGACCGCAGAGCAATACGAGAATTAAGGACGCTTAACGTGGCCACCCAGACCGCCGCAGACCTCGCCAAGGTCCGAAACATCGGGATCATGGCTCACATTGACGCGGGCAAGACGACGACGACTGAGCGGATCCTGTTCTACACCGGCATCAACTACAAGATCGGTGAAGTCCACGATGGCGCCGCCACCATGGACTGGATGCCTCAGGAGCAGGAGCGCGGCATCACGATCACGTCCGCCGCGACTACCACGTCCTGGCTGGACCACACGATTAACATCATCGACACCCCCGGGCACGTCGACTTCACCGTCGAGGTGGAGCGGTCGCTGCGGGTGCTCGACGGCGCGGTGGCCGTATTCGACGCGGTGGCCGGCGTTGAGCCGCAGTCGGAGACCGTCTGGCGCCAGGCCGACAAGTACGACGTACCGCGGATCTGCTTCGTCAACAAGATGGACCGGGTCGGTGCTGAGTTCCACCGCTGCGTAGAGATGATCAGCAGCCGCCTGGGCGCGACCCCGGCCGTAGTGCAGCTGCCGTGGGGCGTCGAGGCTGACTTCCGCGGCGTGATCGACCTGGTCCGGATGCGCGCGCTGGAGTGGACGACCGAGGGCAAGGGCGACAAGTACGACATCGTCGACATCCCGGCCGACCACGCCGACGCGGCCCGGGAGTGGCGCGACCGGCTCCTGGAGACCGTCGCCGAGAACGACGACGAGATGATGGAGCTGTACCTCGCGGGCGAGGAGCCCACCGAGGAGCAGCTCGTCGCGGCGATCCGCCGGGCGACGCTGGCCAGCTCGCTGGTCGCGGTCCTGTGCGGCACGGCCTTCAAGAACAAGGGCGTGCAGCCGATGCTGGACGCGATCGTCGACTACCTGCCGTCGCCGCTGGACGTCCCCTCCATCAAGGGGCACGCCGTCGGCAACGAAGAGCAGGTCGTCGAGCGGCAGGCCGACCCGGACGCGCCGTTCTCCGCGCTGGCGTTCAAGATCATGGCCGACCCGCACCTGGGCAAGCTGACCTACATCCGGATCTACTCCGGCACCCTCGAGACCGGCACGCCAGTGCTGAACTCGATCAAGGGCCGCAAGGAGCGGATCGGCAAGATCTACCAGATGCACGCGAACAAGCGCGAGGAGCGCCCGTCCGCGGTCGCCGGGTCGATCGTCGCCGTGATGGGCCTGAAGGACACCACCACCGGTGACACGCTGTCTGACGTGGCCAAGCCGGTAGTCCTGGAGTCCATGACCTTCCCGGCGCCCGTGATCAACGTGGCGATCGAGCCGAAGACCAAGGGCGACCAGGAGAAGCTGGGCACCGCGATCCAGCGGCTGGCCGAGGAGGACCCGACCTTCCAGGTCCGGACCGACGAGGAGACCGGCCAGACGATCATCGCCGGCATGGGCGAGCTGCACCTTGAGGTGCTGGTCGACCGGATGCGCCGCGAGTTCCACGTCGAGGCGAACATCGGCCGCCCGCAGGTGGCCTACCGCGAGACCGTTCGCAAGCAGGTCGACAAGGTTGAGTACACGCACAAGAAGCAGACCGGGGGTTCCGGTCAGTTCGGCCGCGTGATTATCAACCTGGGGCCGACCGGCGGCGACGGCGGGGGCTACGAGTTCGAGAACAAGGTGACCGGCGGCCGTATCCCGCGGGAGTACATCCCGTCGGTGGACGCCGGGTGCCAGGAAGCCGCCGAGTTCGGCGTGCTGGCCGGGTTCCCGATGGTCGACGTCAAGGTGACGCTGACCGACGGTTCCTACCACGAGGTGGACTCCTCCGAGCTCGCCTTCAAGATCGCTGGCTCGATGGCCTTCAAGAAGGCCGCCGCGCTGGCCAGCCCCGTCCTGCTCGAGCCGGTTATGGACGTCGAGGTCACCACCCCGGATGACTACATGGGGGAAGTGATCGGTGACCTCAACAGCCGTCGCGGTCAGATGCAGTCCATGGACGAACGATCTGGGGCCAGGGTGATCAAGGCGCTCGTCCCGCTGTCGGAGATGTTCGGTTACGTCGGCGACCTGCGTTCCAAGACACAGGGACGGGCGAACTACAGCATGCAGTTCGACTCGTACTCCGAGGTTCCGCCGAACATCGCCAAGGAGATCATCGCCAAGGCGCGCGGCGAGTAACTCGCCTACTTTAATCAGGAAACACTCCAGACCCACCACGTGGGCCGGATCGCAATGAGGAGATACCAGTGGCGAAGGCAAAGTTCCAGCGGACTAAGCCGCACGTCAACATCGGCACCATCGGGCATATCGACCACGGCAAGACGACCCTTACCGCGGCGATCACCAAGGTGCTGCACGACAAGTACCCGGACGTTAACCCCTTTTACGCCTTCGACCAGATCGACAACGCGAAGGAAGAGAAGGAGCGCGGCATCACGATCTCGATCTCGCATGTCGAGTATCAGACCGAGAAGCGCCACTACGCGCACGTTGACTGCCCGGGTCACGCGGACTACGTCAAGAACATGATCACCGGTGCCGCGCAGATGGACGGTGCGATCCTCGTGGTCGCCGCCACCGACGGCCCGATGCCGCAGACCCGCGAGCACGTGCTGCTCGCCCGCCAGGTCGGCGTGCCGTACATCGTGGTCGCGCTCAACAAGTGCGACATGGTGGACGACGAGGAGATCCTCGAGCTCGTCGAGCTCGAGGTGCGCGAGCTGCTCACCCAGTACGAGTTCCCGGGTGACGACGTCCCGGTTGTCCGTGTCTCCGCCTATCAGGCGCTGCAGGGCGACGAGAAGTGGGGCGAGTCTGTCCTCGAGCTGATGCAGGCGGTCGACGACTCGATCCCGGAGCCGGTGCGCGAGGTCGAGAAGCCCTTCCTGATGCCGGTCGAGGACGTGTTCTCGATCACCGGCCGCGGGACTGTGGTGACCGGCCGGATCGAGCGCGGGGTCATCAAGACCGGTGAGGTCGTGGACATCATCGGCATCAAGGAGAAGCCGACGACCACCACGGTCACCGGCGTGGAGATGTTCCGCAAGCTCCTTGACGACGGCCAGGCGGGCGACAACGTGGGCCTGCTCCTGCGCGGTGTCAAGCGCGAGGACGTTGAGCGCGGCCAGGTCATCATCAAGCCGGGCACCAACACCCCGCACACCGAGTTCGAAGGCCAGGTCTACATCCTGTCCAAGGAGGAGGGCGGCCGCCACACGCCGTTCTTCAACAACTACCGCCCGCAGTTCTACTTCCGCACCACCGACGTCACCGGCGTAGTTACCCTGCCGGAGGGCACGGAAATGGTGATGCCGGGTGACCGGACCGACATGTCGATCTCGCTCATCCAGCCGATCGCCATGGAAGAGAACCTCCGGTTCGCGATCCGCGAGGGCGGCCGCACCGTCGGCGCCGGCCGGGTCACGAAGATCAACAAGTAGCTAGGCCGTTGCGGCGGCCAATGGCCGCGAGGCCTTGGCCGCCGCAACATTCATGTCTGGCCCGGGAGGTCCTCCTCCTGGGAACCCCCGGCTGCGGGGCCTGATGGCCCCGCGGTTGCGGTTGCTTCAGGGGCCCCGGCCCCTGTGCGTCCGTGGCTGCGGGGTAAGCGGTGCCGCACACGATGACAGCGGCTCGAGAGAAGTAAAGGAACCGAGGCCATAATGGCGGGACAGAAGATCCGCATCCGGCTCAAGGCATATGACCATGAGGTCATCGACAGCTCGGCGCGGAAGATCGTCGACACGGTGACCCGTACCGGCGCGCGCGTTGCCGGTCCCGTGCCGCTGCCTACCGAGAAGAACGTGTACTGCGTCATCCGCTCGCCGCACAAGTACAAGGACTCGCGTGAGCACTTCGAGATGCGGACGCACAAGCGGCTGATCGACATCATTGACCCGACGCCGAAGACCGTCGACTCGCTTATGCGACTCGACCTTCCGGCCGGCGTC
>DASWUW010000460.1:0-5259 GCA_036406335.1 Trebonia sp. | reverse complement strand
AACCGCATCGTTACGGCCGTTGCGGGCGCCGCGCTCGCCGCGATCGCCGCCGGCGGCCAGGCCCTGGCGACGCCGGCCGGCCCCCTTCCCGTCCCGCCGCCCGGCCTGACGGTCGTCCAGCACGCGGCCGGCCCGGCCGCGCCGACGGCCGTCCGCTACTGGACCCCGGCCCGGATGGCAGCCGCGGTACAAGCCGGTACCGGGCCCCAGGCGCGCCCGGTCACCCAGGCGCACCCCGTCACCCAGGCGCACCCTTTCCCCCGGGTGCGGGCACTGGTTCGGAAACCGGCCGCGGTGCCCGCGCTGCGCCAGACGCCGACGGCCAGCCTGAAGCTCACCGGGAACACCAGCGGGGCCGGGCGGCGCTGGCCCTCCGGCGGCGCGGTGCCCGCCGCCGTGGGCAAGGTTTTCTTCACCCTGGGCGGCCAGGACTACGTGTGCTCGGGAACGCTGGTGGCCGGACGGCCGGCCGACGTGGTGCTGACCGCCGCGCACTGCGTCAGCAACGGGGGGAAGCCCGGCGGCACGCCGGGCTGGGCCACCAACTGGATGTTCATCCCGGGCTTCCGCAACGGATCGCTGCCCTACGGGGAGTACACCGCGCGCCGGTTCTTCACCGCGCCGGGCTGGACCGGGCCCCAGGGCGGCACCGAGCAGTACGACGTCGCCTTCGTGCAGGTCACCGTGGCGACGCTGGACAGCGAGGCCAAGACCGCGACGCCGCCCCCGGGCCTGCCGGTCACGTTCGCCCGCAGCCAGGACGCGGCCGCCGCGAGCCGCGCCTCCGTGCTCGGCTACCCGGCCGAGCCGCCGTACTCCGGCCTGTACCTCAACTACTGCGCCGGACCGGCCGCCGCGTCCCGCGGCAGCCTGCGGACCTCCTGCGCGATGACCGCCGGGGACAGCGGCGGCCCGTGGCTGACCGGGGTCACGTCCGGCGGGAAGGGCGCCGCGGTCGTGGCGGTCAGCACCTACAAGCTCTCCGACGATTCACGGGTGCTCTACGGCGCGGTCCTCGGGCCGCGGGCCCGTGCCCTCTACCAGCGGGCCGTCAGCACAGCAGGCTGATCTCGCGCGCCAGCCGGAAGTCGTGCCCGGTCAGGCCGCCGGCGGAGTGGGTAACCAGGTTCAGCGTCACCCGGTTCCAGGCGAGGGCGATATCCGGGTGATGCCCGGCCCGTTCGGCGAGAAAGCCGACCGCGTTGACGAACAGCAGCGCGTCGCGGAAGTCGCCGCGGGTCACCGTCCGGGTAAGCTGCCCGTCGCTGATCGTCCAGTCCGGTGTCGCCGCGAGCTCGGAGGCCAGCTGCTCAGGGGTAAGAGTCGCCATGCCAGAGTCCATACCCTCCCCCGCTAGGATCAGGCGGGTGACCTTGACTGTGCGGGATACGCCGCTGCGGCCGGTACACGAGCGGCTCGGCGCGACCATGACCGAGTTCGCCGGGTGGCTGATGCCGCTGCGCTACGGCAGCGAGACCGCGGAGCACAACGCGGTCCGCCGGGCCGCCGCCCTGTTCGACCTCAGCCACATGGGCGAGATCGTGCTGGCCGGCCCGGGTGCGGCGCGGGCGCTCGACTACGCGGTCTGCGGCTGGCCGTCGGCCCTCGCCGTCGGCCGGGCCCGGTACACCATGCTGTGCGCGCCCGACGGCGGCATCCTGGACGACCTGGTCGTCTACCGGCAGGCGGCCGAGCGCTTCCTCGTCGTCGCCAACGCGGCCAACACCGCCGTGGTCCTCGGGGAACTGCGGCGCCGGAGCGCCGACAGTGCCGCGGCCCAGGAGGGGGCATCCCCCGGAGGGGTAACCGTCACCGACGAATCCGCCGCCACCGGCCTGGTCTCCATCCAGGGCCCGAACGCGAGCGGCCTGCTCTCCCGGGTCACCGATCTCCCGCTGGCGGAGCTGCGCTACTACGCGGGCGCGTACGGGACCGTCGCGGGACGGGCGGCGTGGATCGCCCGGACCGGGTACACCGGCGAGGACGGCTTTGAGATCTTCTGCGCTCCGGACGACTGCGAGCCGGTCTGGGACGCACTGTCCGGGCTGGTCGCGGGCGGCGTCCCGGCCGCCGGGCTCGCGGCCCGGGACACACTGCGGCTCGAGGCCGGCCTGCCGCTGTACGGGAGCGAACTGGGCCCGGACGTCACCCCCTACGAAGCGGGTCTCGGCCGGGTGGTGCGACTGGACAAGCCGGGCGACTTCGTCGGCCGGGAAGCACTCGCGGCCCGGGCGGCGGAAGGCCCGCGGCGAACCCTGATCGGGCTGCGGGCCGGATCCCGGCGGGTGCCGCGGCACGGCTACGCGGTGCTGTCTGGTGCTGAGCTGTCTGGTGCTGGGCGGTCTGGTGCTGGGCGGTCTGGTGCCGGGGTGACGCGTGTCGGCGCGGTGACCAGCGGCGCCCCTTCTCCGACGCTGGGCGTACCGATCGCGCTGGCGTACGTCGAGGGAGAACCGCCGGGACCGTTTGGTATCGATATCCGAGGCAGGACAGAGCCGGCGACGAAAACCGGACTGCCGTTTTACGACAGGAGAAGGTGACAATGAGCGTTCCGGCGGACCTCCGGTACACGCAGGAGCACGAGTGGGTCAAGATCAACGGCGATACGGTCGAGGTCGGGATCACCGACTACGCCACCCAGGCGCTCGGCGATGTCGTGTACGTGTCGCTGCCCGCGGTCGGGACGCCGGTGACGGCGGGCGATCCGTGCGGCGAGGTGGAGTCGACCAAGTCGGTGAGCGACCTGTACTCCCCCGTAGACGGCGAGGTCTCCGAGGTCAACGAGGAACTGCAAGACGACCCCGGCCTGATCAACGCCGAGCCGTACGGCGTCGGCTGGATGTTCCGGGTGCGGGTCGCGGAGGGCCGCGACGCGAGCGCGGGCCTGCTGTCGGCGGCCGAATACGACGCGCTGACCAAGAGCGCGGGCTAAGCGGCGGTCCGGGGGGACGGTTCAGTCCCCCCGGAGCCGCGGCAGTTTACTTGCGCAGCTTGCGCCAGATCAGGAAACCGGTGACGCCGACGACGGCCAGGACGACCGCCCCGCCGACCCGCGGGTCGACCTGACGGAGCCGCTCCACGGCCCGGTCGGTGGTGCGCCGCACTACGTTGCCGGGAGCTACCCGGTCCGCGATCTCGTCGATCGTCCGGGCGAGGTCGGCGCGCGTGCGCTCGATCTCGCCGACGAGCGCGCCCGGCTCGGCGCTCTTGATGTCGATGTCGGTCTCAGCCATGGGGGTCACTGTACTAGCCCGGCCCGGTGAACTCCCGGCAGCGCCCCGCCGTGACCCGGCCGGCCATTCAAAAGCAAATTCCTATTAATGAATATCTATAAACGTAAAGTTCTATGAACGCCAAGCCCTATCGTTGATCGTCGTTCATCAATCTTAGGCAATGACATTTGTGGTATTAGCGGTAAAGCGGCTTCATTGCGGCGAGTCTGTCGATTACTCTTTTCCCAGCGATGAGGAGAGAGCAATGCGACTCATTGGCAAACTTACATATTCCCTGGCAGCGGCGGTACCGGTGATCGCCCTTGCGGCCTGTTCCGGCGGCAGCGGCGGTACCCCCTCGGCCCCGCCGCCAGAGGTGCAGTCGATCACGATCGACGTAGTCCCGACGGCGGACGCGGCCGGCATTTACATCGCCCAGGACAACGGCTACTTCGCCCGGCAGGGACCGACCGACACGTCGCAGATGCAGACGGGCAACCAGGCGCTGTACGTGCTGCCGAGTTCCCCCTACAAGACCGTGCAGGCTCTGGTCAAGGCGCACGCCGAGGCGGGCGTCAACACCAGGTACCGGAGATCCTCCCCGAGATGCCGGCCTTGCTAGCCCCGGGCAAGATTCCCGCCGCGTGGCTGCCGAGCCGTTCGGCGTGATCAACAAGCGCTACCAGATAACCAGCATGATCGCCCGGGAGGGCGGCGAGATCGGCTGACTTCGTCCGCCGCCGCTGCGGGCAGACGGCCCGGCTCCGCCCGCGCGGAACCTGGCCGTTTCGCACTATCCGGTTAATTAGTACGATTCGCAGCAATTCTTGTTATGACCGAAAATAAACCTATCGATTAGTCGCATAATCCATGAAGTAGACATTGCACGCAAAAAATAAAGCGCAGCGAAGTCTAGGTAAAATTGCACTAACGTCGTCCCCTGAGAGTCAAGGGGGGCTTCCGATCATGACGAGAAAACTGTCTTATTGCGGCGCGGCTATTGCGGCCATCGTGGCTACGGGAATGCTCTCCGGCTGCACCGCCGGCGGCACCGCCACCGCGGCGACCGCCCCGCTGGAACAGCGCACCATTACGGTTGACTCCGTACCCGCGGCCGAGGAAGGCGGTCTTTACGTCGCGCAGTCGCGCGGTCTCTTCGCCCAGCAGGGCCTGACCGTCAAAATCCGCAGCGTGACCGGCGGCGAAGCGGCCATCCCCGATCTGCAGTCAGGCAGCGCGCAGCTGGTCGCGGGCAACTACGTATCGTTCATCCTGGCGCAGACCGCGGGAGTCTTCCACGGCAAGGCGGTCAACCTGCGGATCATCGCGGCCGGCTCCGAGATGACACCCGGCACCGAAGACCTGTACGTGATGCCGCACTCCAGGTTCCAGACGGTGGCCCAGCTGGCCCGGGCGCATGCCCGGATCGGGCTCAACACGCCGAATGACGTCGGCGACGTGATCGCCGGCGCACTCCTCGCCGAGGCCGGCTACACGCTGCACGACGCCCACTGGGTCACGCCCGCGGGCGGTTTTCCGGCGCTGCTGAAAATGCTGCCGGCCGGGCAGGTCGACGCGGCCTGGCTGCCGCAGCCGCTCGGGGAAGAGGCCGAGCAGCAGATCGGCGCGGTGCCGATCGCCGACTTCGACCAGGGGTCACTGCAGGACCTCCCGTTTACCGGTTACATCGGCAGCACGCAGTGGGTGAACACGCACCCGAATACCGCGGGCGCCTTCCTGCGGGCGCTGAACCAGGGCCAGCAACTGGCCGACACCGACCGCTCGGCCGCGGAAACGGCGATGGAGCAGTACCTGGGCATCTCGCCGATGATCGCCGACACCATGGCGATCAACACTTACCCGCTCGAGATGGACGTGCCGCAGCTGCAGCGGGTCGCCGACACGATATTCGAGTTCGGCCTGACGCCCAACGCCAAGGGCCCCTACCCGATCAGCAATATGATCCAGCCGGAACCAGGGCTCATCCGGGGGTAGCGCGGTCGGCCCGCCAAGCGCCCATTGTGCTTAAAGTCCAAATTTCCGTAAA
>DASWUW010000459.1:0-2315 GCA_036406335.1 Trebonia sp. | reverse complement strand
ACCGCGCCGCTGGCGGCAGTGAAGCGGAGGTCAGTGAACAGCCGGACGTCAAGCATCGGGTGAGCTGCGCGGGCCTCGACTACGGCCAGCGCGGTGAGCGCCGCTGCGGCGACGGCGAACCCGGCGAGCGTGCGCGAGCTGGACCACCCGTGGTCGGGCGCTTCGATGATGGTGTAGACGAGGCTGGCCAGCCCGAGCGCGGACAGGCCCAGGCCGCGCAAATCGAGCGGTTCGCCCGGCGTCCGCCGGTCGGCGGGAACGAAGGCCAGGGTGCCGGCCAGGGTCAGCGCCGCCAGCGGCACCATGACCCAGAAGATGCTGCCCCACCAGAAATGACCGAGCAGCTCGCCGCCGGCGATGGGTCCCAGCGCGACCGCGGCCCCAGCAGCCGCCCCCCAGGCACCGATCGCCTTCGCGCGGGCGGCCCGGTCGGGAAAGGTCTGGCTGATGATCGACAAGGTGGTCGGGAAGATGAACGCGGCCGCCGCGCCCATCAGCACCCGCCACCCGATCAGCGCACTGGTGGAGCCGGCCTCGGCCGCGACTGCGCTGCCGGCCGCGAACACCGCGAGCCCGGCAGCGAGTGTCCAGCGGCGTCCGTAACGGTCGCCGACCGTGCCGCCGGCGAGGATCAGGGCGGCGAAGGCCAGGTTGTAGGCGTCGACGACCCACTGCAGCCCGCTCGTCGTCGCGTGCAGCTGGCGGCTCACCGCGGGCAGGGCGACGTTGACGATGGTGGTGTCGACGTTGATGGCGAAGGTCGCCAGGAGCACCACGGCGAGCACGAGGGCCGGCCGCCGCCCGGCCGTAGCTGCCTCGGGCCGTGCCGTCGCCCCGCCGGCCGGAGTATCGCCGCTCATGCCGTCTTCTCACTGGCTGCGGTGGCCGGCGCGGCGGCGGGAGCGACGGTGGTGACGAGTCCGCTGCCGAGATCGAGGACGTGCCCGGACACGACGACCCGCCGGGTGATGAGGGGCGAGGACAGCAGGCGGGCCACATCCTGCCTGACGGTGGCGGACGGGTCGGTGACGGCGCGCCCGGCCAGTTCCGCGTCCGGGATGCCCGACCGCGCCGCGAAGCCGGAGCGGAACCGCTCGTCGGCCAGGAAGCCCATGCCGCAGCCGGTGTGATGCACCACGGCAATCTCCATGGGAGGCCCTTCCACTCCCATGAACTCGCCCATGTAGCTGATCAGGGCAATGTCGGTGGTCACGGCGTCGGTGATCCGGCCGCCGGGATTGCGCAGCACGATCGCGTCACCAGTCCTGATGCCGAGAAAGCCCGCCGGTTCCACCCGCGGGTCGAGGCACGTCACCACGAACACGCGGTTGTCCGGCATCGCGGTGAGCCGCGAGAGGTCCCCGGTGCTGGCGAACTCCTGGTTGCGGCGGATGAACTCATCGAAAGCTGGCATGGTATTCCCGCTCCTCCGGTACAATGGTGTAAGTACAACAAGTACCCTAGAGCAGAGATGATGTAGATGCAACAAGATGAGATGGCGGCGGACCAGGCGGCGCAGGTGGCACTTGACTTGCAGACGTCGTGCCTCGGGGTGCGGATAGGTCGGCTAAACCGCCTGGTCGGGCGCCGCTTCGACCATGCCCTGCGGCCTCTTGGCCTGTCTATCGCCCAGATGGAGGTGCTCGGCGCGCTCATGCTGAACGAAAGTCCGCCGAGGCCGGCCGACCTGGCACAGTGGCTTGCTGTCGAGCGGTCTACCATGAGCCGCAACCTGGCGCTCATGGAAAAACACGGGTACGTTCGCACAACCGAAACGTCACCCACCGGGCGTTCTCAGCGTGTCACCATCACCCGCGAGGGCCAGATAGCGCTGGGCCGCGCGGAACAAGCCTGGCGGCAGGCGCAGGACTCGATCATCGGCCAGCTCGGCGGGCACTCCGTTGCGACCCTCGACTCGTGGCTGGAGTCCCTTGCCCGCGCCCAGCCCGGCCGATAAAAGCTGAACGCCCCGCGCGTAGGCGTGCAATCCGGCACCAAGCCACTGCGTCCTGGCGGCACGCCAATTCGGCGTCAGGGGCAGCGTGACGGTGCGTTGACTAGCGAATCCATTCTTGAGGTTCAAGTGGCGAGTGAGGCAGTTGTGGCGCCGTTAAGCGAGACGATCCGGGCGTGACCAGCCTTCCTGGAAGCGGATGTTCATTGCGCGGTTCTAGTCGTTGAGAGCGTACATGTGCTGCAACGTTTGTTGCCGGAAATGGGTACAATAGTCGCCGTGGCTGATTCGACACTGGCTCGGCTCGGTTCCGTCGCGGAGCGGCGGTGGGGCCTGGTTACTACGGCCCAGGCCAAGAGCG
>DASWUW010000458.1:0-3320 GCA_036406335.1 Trebonia sp. | reverse complement strand
AGGCCGGTGAGAACAAGCCGCTGCTTCTCCGCGACGCCGTCCCACCTGAGGTGTTCTACCGTTTCCCGGCCCGTACGGCTCAGCCGTGAGCGCAGGTCGCCGTCTTGGAGCGTACTGGCCAAAGCACAGGCGTAAGCGCGCGTATCGAAAGCGGGAACCAGCACTCCGCCTGCGCCCGCTACGATCGTGCGCAGGCACGGAATATCGAAGGCAACTACCGGTGTACCGACCGCGAGGGCCTCGGCTGCAACGAGTCCGTAGGTTTCATACCGGCTCGGCATGGCCACCAGCTCCACCGAGGCTAGCAAGTCAAAACGGTCAGCGGGCGGGACATGACCAACCAAGGTAACGCGATTGGCGAGACCAAGGCTGCGCACCAGGTCGCGGATCTTCGCTTCGTCAGGCCCCACGCCCGCGATCAGTAGATCAGCGCGTGTCGTATGGATGATGGAAGCGAAGGCCGGCAAAAGCAAATCCAGGCCTTTTTGCACCATCTCAAGCCGACCAAGATACAAGATATTCTTGCGGGTCATGCTCCTAGGTTCAAACGCCTCATCAGGAAGCCCGTTGAGCACTGCGTGAACGGTCGCCTTAGGATTGCGCTTCCGCAACTCGACGGCCAAGTCCTCTGATACCGCAAGCAGGTGACGATGGGACGCTACCCCGAGGCGTTCCACCCAGTGGAACGGGAGCCGGTACTGTCCAGCTTTCTCCTTAGCGAACAGCCACTGGACGACGCCGATGACCGGGCGGTAAGTCAACCAGGGCACGGCGACCGAAGAGAACGGCGCGGCGAAGTCTTCCAGGACAAGTTCACTGGGATAACGCAGCAGTGCCCACGGCAGGCAGAAGAAGTAGGAAAGGAGACTGAGATTATGACCAGAAGGGAGACCGATATGTACGTATCTCACCCCGCCGGACTTACGCGGCTTGCTTCCCGGGTACCGGGCGCAGACCACGGTTACGGCGAAATCACGCGCGAGCCGCCGGTCTACCTCATCGGTCCGCAGGGAACCGCCGCCAGAACCTGGCCGCAGGGGATCCTCAAAGGCCAGGTGCAGGATCCGCGGGCGATCCTGGCTGGCCAAAGTCTGCCCGTAGTGGTGCAGGCTGCGCAGTGCGGGCAGGCCTACGCCGGCCACGGCGACCGCGAGCCAGAGAAGTACCTGCCCGCGGACCAGCACCAGCGCCGCGCCGGGCAGGGCCACCAACGCGAACTGCCGCAGGATCCCGCGCTGCGCGCCCGGCCAGTCGGCCCGGACGAGGATCATCAGCACCAGCAGGCCGGCGGTGCTGGTGCTGGCCGCGCTCATGGCCAAGTGCACAGTGTCACCGCCCTGCACGGCCAGCGTGTCCGCCACCGCTGAGAACAGGCAGATCGCCGCGAGCGTCCACCCCGCTCTCCTGGTCCGGCCGGCGGCCTGCCAGTAGGTGGTGACGAGGTTGATACCGCCGAGCGAGAGCCCGGTCACCGCCGCCCATGGCAACAGCACCTCGTAGGCGCCGTAGCGCGAGGGGAGGATTTGCGCCAGGATGACCGACGGCGCCGAGGCCACGATGACCGCGGCCGCCCCGCATACCCGGATGAGGGCGTGCAGACTGGAGTTAACCGCCTGCTTACGGGCAGACCGGAGCCGAGCCATGCGCGGGAAGACGATCACCGCGAACGACGAGGCGACAAAGAACGGGATCCGGCCGAGGATCTGGACAACCTGATAGGTCGCCAGGTCTGGCCGGCCGGCCAGCATAAGGCTTGCGATGATGGTATCCAGGCCAACGATCACGGCTGTCCCGGCCTGAATGCCGATGATGCCGGTCGACGAGTTCCACATCTCCCGGTCGCGGAACACGCCGCGCAGCCAGGCCGCGCGCCTGTTCCGCCAGGCGCAAAGCGCATCCGTCCGCATGCAGAAGACTCCGCCGAACAGGACCAGCAGGGCTCCGAACGCGAAACCGGAAATGGCCCCCCAGGAACCCGAACCGAGTTTTACCAGGCTAAAGCCGACGGCCAGCTTCGCCAGCACCTCGGCCACCCGCAGCAGGTAGAGCAGGGTGAACCGCTCGGTGCCCTGGAGGTAGCCGGCCGCGGCCGCGGAGAAGAAGATGACGGCCACCGCGCCGACGGCCGTCGCGGTGGTCTGCCAGTCGGCGTACCGGACGACGATGAACGCGGTGATGAGCGCCGCGGTAAACGCCTGCCCCGCGGCCAGCAGGCTGGCGAAGGCGATCGCCCGCAGGCGGCGCCGTGGATCTCTAGCCGAGACGGCTACCTCGCGGGCCAGGACCCACGGGGCGGATGCGCCTGCGACCGTCCCGAAGACCAGCAGCAGGGCCGTCGCCGAGGCCACTACCGCATAATCCCCAGCGGGCAAGATCCACAGCAGGAGTAGCGCAAACGCGTAGTTGAAGAGCGACACGAGCGCCGTGGCGCCCACCACGACCGCCGGAGCAGACCGGGCGCTGCCGGGCGCCGTCGCTCGATGCGTCCCCGCCACTACCGCTCACCGGTGATGGCACGGACGTCGAAGAGGATCAGGGCACCGGACGACGGGCCGGTTGTCTCCCAGGCGATCTTCGCATGAGTTTCCAGGTAATGCTCGAACGGCACCGACGCGATCCCGTAGCCCTGGCTGGCCAGGCTGGTGCTGAGCAGCACGTAGTCCACATGGTGGGCCGCCAGTTCGGGGACGGTATCCGCCTGGTCGATGATTACTCCTTGAAGGAGGAACTGAGCGGTGTCATCCGTCACCGATATGGTCGTGCCGTAGGGAAGATGCTCGGGCACCCAGGAGAGCAGCCGCCGGTACTCGTCATCGCGAGTCCGGTGCACGGCGGTCCATACGGCACCGTCGGCTATCAGCATCACGACGAAGACGGCGGCGAGCATCGCGCGCCAGTGCCGCCAGGACCTCAGCCGGCCCGGACGGCACCAGACGGCCAGCGTGCACAGCGCAGGCACAAGCAGCACGTAGTACATCTGCTCTTCCAGGGTCCCGAAGGCCGTCGCGTAAGCCAGGTACGCGGCGGCCGCGGCGGCCCACAGCGCTACCAGCAGCCGCCCCCGGGCGTCCGGGCTGACGCCCCGGCGCCACTCCGCACGGTGCCGGATGGCACTGATGACCTGCCAGCATCCCGTGACGCCGCCGAACCCGAGGATCAGGTACGTAAAGCCGAAATGGGTGGCGTTCGCGGCCACCCGGGAAACCAGCGACACGTGGACGGCCGCGGAGTTGAAGCCCGATGTCTGCTGGGTGCCGATCAGCCGCATGAGCCCTGAGCCGACCTGGACCTGCCAGGGCCCAAGACCGCCCGTCACCACA
>DASWUW010000457.1:0-3791 GCA_036406335.1 Trebonia sp. | reverse complement strand
GCGGGACGCATGAAAATCGACCCGCCAGCGCCGTACGCAGCGGGATCATCGAACGGGGTAGCCAGCATCCGGGCCAGCCAGTCGGTCTCCCGGCGCTCGCCGCAGAAATTGTGGCCGGCCATGGCCTTCCGCCACCAGGTCCAGAAGCCTTCGCCGTACAGTCCCCCGCCGTAGAGGGCCTCGTTGTACAGGTCGGAGTCGGTGCCCAGGGCGATCATCGCCTTGAGGTGCGGCGGCTGCAGGCTCGCGACGGTGTGCTGGGTGATCGCCAGGTAGGACATCCCCCACAGGCCGACGTTGCCGTTAGACCAGGGCTGTGTCCCCGCCCACTCGATCGCGTCGTAGTAGTCTTCGGCCTGCTGCACGCTGAAGGGCGCCTGCAGACCCGGGCTCTGGCCGACGCCGCGGGCGTCGACCCGAATGCACACGTAGCCCTGCGGCACCCAGACCGACGAGTCGACGCTCTCGTGGTTCTCGTATTGCAGGCCGTCCGGGTTGCCGGTGAAGAAGCGGTCCTCCAGCTCCTCCTTCTGCGCCGCTTCCGCTTCGCTGCCGATGCAGCCGTGATCGAAGCTCTTCCCGTAGAACCCCTGGTTCATGACGACCGGATACTGGCCGTCGCCGGCGGGGCGGAACACGTCGGCGCAGACGTAGGACCCGTCGCGCAGCGGGATCCTGACGTCGGTTTGCTTGATGATGCCGCGGATATTGCGCCGCAGCTCGTTGCGGGCGGCGGCGGCATCGCGGAGCCTGCGGGGCGTACTGGCCGTGAAGACTCCCGGGGCCGCGTTGAGCTTCCGCAGCAGCTCCCTGACCATGGGATCACTGGCGAAGGTGACCGTTTGATCGCCGGCGAACGAGACCATCTGCTCGCTGGACGGTCCGCTGGACGCGGCTCCGTCACCTGCCTTGGCCGCGTCCGTGGCCGCCTGATTGAAGTTGACGACCATCGGCTCGACGAGCTCGTGCACGGCCGGCGCGATCGTGACGCCGTTCTCGACGTTGCCGCCGGAATCCAGTGTCTGAACTAGGCGCGCGAGGTTGGTCACGATCGGGTCGTGAAGCCGGTCGATCTTGCCGTCGGCGCGGTTGACGAGCTGCGCCAGGTTCACTTTCGGCGCGCCCTCGACCGAGCCCAGCACGAGCCCGCCCACGAGAAAGGTGACGGACTCACCCTTTCGGTACTGGAATTCCCCCCGCTCGTTCGTGATGCCCGTCTTCGTGGGGGTCTGGTACTTGAGACCAGTAACGGGGCCCGCGAAGACCCCGGTGAGGGTGTCCGCCGTTCTCGCGGCGGGATCGACGGCCGTCACTTCGCCTCGACGGCCTTCAGGAAGGCAATCCTGCCCTCCTCGGCGTGCCGGCTCAGGACGTTCAGGTTCATGTCCGGATTGTGCTCGCCATCCGGCTCGGGGACGAGCGGGTTTCCGCTCCAGGACTGCAGCCGGCAGACCCGTCGCTGAATACGCCAGCCCTGGTCGGTCCGGACTAGTTCGTCGTCGTACCAGCCGGTCCCGAGCCAGCTGGGGCCGCCGTCGGCCGCTTCTCGGATGAGAAGCCAGTTTCCGTAGCTGAACGCGTTGGCCTGGTCACCGTCCACGTGCACCAACTGGCCCATCATCGTGTGCTGGTGACTATCCAGCCGGGCATGGAACTCGGCGAATGAACGCTTGAAGTCGGCGAGACCGATCCACGCGTGGCCGGCCGGGCCGAACTCCGCTATTACGTCCTCCGCGAAAATGCGGTCGAAAAGCTGCCATTGACGGGCATCGAGCGCGAAACCGTAAAGATTCAGGATCTCGAGGATTTCCGCTTTGTCGTCGTACTCAGTCATGCTGGCACTCTCCATTTTCAGATAACTCTGGGTCGTCTGGTCGCTTGCCTGTTTTATTACACAACGGAGCGTCACCGTTGCCGGCGGTGCCTACCGGTCAGCGGAGGCACCGTCCATGGCCACCGCAGCCGCGGCCGCGACCCGTTTAAGTTTGCGGGCCCAGCACTCGATCTGTTCCGTCCAGAGGGATGTAGGCAGACCGGACACCTGGATGGCCATCGGGGGCAGGTCTGCCCGCAAGGAGATGGGGACGACGATCGAGGCAAGGTCGTACCGGTGGCCCGGCTGCAGGTCGGGACAGAAGTGGTCGGCCAGCTCGGAGGTCGCCTGCTGTACCGCGCGCTCCTGTCGTGGCAGGCGGTGAGACAGCTCGAACGCGGACAGCGCCGCCCGGTGGCGCCGGAGCAGTTCCGGCCCGGCGGTGAGGACGGAGTAGCCGCGCTCGCGGACCTTGTCGAGCAGGGCCCGGTTAAGATCGCGGCGGACCTGGCTGTCGTCCGGGGCCCGCCGCAGCCACTCCTCGACCTCGGCCGGCATCGCCTTTACCAGGAAATTCGCTCCGAAAGGGGGGATGATCGGTTGCCGGTGGCCAAGGGGAAGCGGTTCGGCGACCGACCCCTGACTGGCGGCGAGCACTTGCACCGAGTCCCCGCCGATCTTGACGAGAACGCTGCAGTTGACCTCGAACTCGGCACTGAGGTCCTCGACCTCGGACCGGATAGTCTCGGCCAGCTGCGCTGCCTGGATCAGGTCGGGATCCGGTGCGGCGATGAATGACCCGGGTGAGAACTGCCCGTAGCCGCCCTGGAAGAACAGCAGCGGCAGTACCGACCGCTCGACGGCGAGCGCGTGGACGAGTCCGAGAACGATGTAGTGGTCGCCCGCTTCCCGGATTTGCTCGAAGGTGCACTCGATCCAGGACACGGCGCCGTCGAGGACGGGTGAGCCGAGTGGCCCGGGGCGCCAGAGCACGCCGTCGAACTTGTCCGCTCCGCTGGTCGCGAACTGGCGGCAGAGCGGCTCCTGGTCAGCGGCCAGGACGTTGACCACGAACGCCCGGGCCGTCCTCAGCTGTTTGAAGCTGCTGGAACCGCTGGCCGGGAAGAACGCGACCAGCGGCGGGTCCAGGGAGACTGAGGAGAACGTTCCGACCACCAGGCCGACCGGCGTGCCGTCCTCGGCTACGGCTGTGACCACGGCCACCCCGGTGGGGTAGTGTCCCAGCGTTTCGCGGAACCGGGCCGGGTCGATGGCGTTGGACATACACCCTCCATCAGGTGTGCTCGCGGCCGCGAACAGTCTGGACAAGACCGGGACGCCCGCGCTCAACTGCGGCTGGCGGCGGCGCCGCGGGCCGTGAACGCCGAAAGCGGCTCAGCCCGGCGCTCCCGGTGCCAGGTGTCCGGCGCCAGGCGGCGAGGCCGACGGCGATCAGCAGGGCGGCGCCGTTGAACAGGTCGGGGATCCAGACGGGGAGCCCGGCCAGCTGCAGGCCCTTGACCCCGACGGCCAGGACATAGGCGGCGACGACGGTGCCCCAGATGTTGAACCGGCCGCCGCGGAACTGGGTGGAGCCGAGGAACACCGCGGCGATCACCGGCAGCAGGTAACCAGGCCCGACGGTCGGGTCACCGGTCGACAGCTGAGAAGTCAGCAGCAATCCCGACAGGCCCGCGACCACACCGGAGGTGACCAGCGCAGCCAGGATCACCCTGGACGTCCGGACGCCGGCGAGCCTGGCGGCGTGCGGGTTGCCGCCGGTGGCGTAGACGCGGCGGCCGGCCGGGGTGCGCTCCAGCACGTACCAGAGCAGCAGGGCGACCGCGAGCATGACGTACACCGGGTAGGTAATCCCGAGCAGCTGCCCGTTACCGAGCCTGCCGAAGCTGGCCGGGAGGTTGACGATCTGCTGGCTGCCGGAGATCCAGGCGGTCGCCGCGGCCAGCAGCGAGCTGAC